>JAZDLG010000029.1:0-10087 GCA_043802125.1 Candidatus Omnitrophota bacterium | reverse complement strand
AACAAGCGCAAATAAAATGAAGCTCCGCAGGCTTTAGCCCGCGGTTTCCTGAAGCGAAATACTGAGCGGCCAAGTGTTCATCCGCGCCCTAAAGGGTGCGGTTTTCTGGCCGCGAATGTATATATTTTAACAAAGTAGTGTTAGAAAGTGAGATTACTACAGATCTATTTAGGAGTTTGTTATTTTGAATAAGGATAAAATACCGGCGCATATCGCTATCATCATGGACGGAAACGGCCGCTGGGCAAAAAGAAGAGGGCTTGCCCGCAGCGAAGGCCATCGTAAAGGTATGGCCGTTTTGAAAGATATTATTAAGGCCTCTCTTGAATTGGGCGTAAAGTTTTTGACGGTCTATGCTTTTTCTACTGAGAACTGGAAAAGGCCAAGGGCGGAGATAGATTTTCTTATGGATATGTGTGAGAAGATCATAACCCGTGAACTGCCTTATATGCTCAAGAACGACATAGGCTTAAGGCATATAGGGCGCCCGGAGATATTAACGGAGTCTTTGCGCAAGTGCATACATAGGACCGAGAATTGACGCAGAATAACCACAGGCTCGTATTTGGGCTCGCTTTTAATTACGGTTCGCGCCTGGAGATCTTAGACGCGGTAAAAAAAATAGCGCAGGCGGTGAAAGCCGGTGTCATGGCACCCGAGGCAATAACAGAGGAGTTGTTTAAAAGCTGCCTCTATACAAAATACGCTCCGGATCCTGACCTTCTTATCAGGACGAGCGGCGAGATGCGTGTCAGTAATTTCCTGCTATGGCAGATAGCGTATACCGAGTTTTATGTGACAAAAAAACCATGGCCTGATTTTAACAAAAGAGAACTTATACACGCCATTGAAGTTTACCAAAAACGATGCAGGCGTTTCGGAGGTGTTGAATGAGGAGCCGAAGGATATTCACGGCGATCCTTTTGGGCATTTTTTCTTTTATAGCTGTTTTTTTTGAAGGTTTGTTCGTGCTATCGGTAGTCGCGCTTATCTCCCTGGGATTGTATGAGTTCTTTAGCCTTATAGAGAAAAAGGGCATCCCCATGTATAAATATTTCGGTACGGCGATCGGCATCATCATACCGCTTTCAGTCTACTCCCGTTTTGAGCTGACAAGGGGATGGGAATTATTATTTTTAAGCTTGGCGCTTGTGACGCTTTTTATCCTTCAGTTCTCCAGGCGCGACAGCACGAATGCCGTCTTGGGTATTTCTACGACTATGTTCGGCATACTCTACATCTCGTGGTTCTTCAGTTTTATGATAAAACTGAGGATGCTGCCCAATGGCATAGCTCTTGCAGGGTGCTTATTGCTTGTGACTAAGGGCGCTGATATCGGCGCTTTTCTTGTAGGCGTTAAATGGGGCCGTCATTCTCTTCTTCCGCGTATCAGTCCTAAAAAGACCATTGAGGGCACCCTGGGAGGTATAGCATTCGGTGTCTTGGCGTGCTTGGCATGCAAGTTATTATTTTTGCCTGACTTACCTATTTTTTCGTGGTTGAATATGGTGCTTATCGGTTTTTCTTTAAGTGTCCTGGGTTTATTAGGGGATCTCTCAGAGTCATTGATAAAGAGGGACTGCTCGGCCAAAGATTCCAGCGTCATATTTCCCGGCATGGGAGGGGTATTAGACGTCATAGACAGCTTGTTATTCACCGCGCCGGCTTTTTATTTTTTTATGAACTTTTATCTCAGCCGCGCTTTTTCAAGCGGCACGAGCTTCTGAGCGATGAAGAAAAAAAATATAGTGATCCTGGGTTCAAGCGGTTCTATAGGCGAAAACGCCCTGGATATCGTCCGGCAATTTAAAGACAGGTTCCGTGTCCTGGGCCTTTGCGTCAACGCCAATACCGGCAAGTTAATGGCTCAGGTTAAAGAATTCAGGCCTGAGTTTGTAGCTGTCGCTGATATTTCCTCTGCTGAGTCAATGGGGTCTTTAGGCCGGAAAACTAAAGTCCTGAGCGGCCGCGAGGGAGTCTGCAGGCTTGCTTCTTTAAAAGAGGCAGACCTCATCCTCGTTGCTATCGTAGGAAGCGAGGCCATCTTTCCTATCCTTAGTGCAATAAGAGCTGGAAAGACCATAGCTCTTGCCAACAAGGAGGCTATAGTAGTTGCCGGAGATATTGTCCTTGCCGAGGCCAGGAAGAATAAGGCGCAGATCATACCTATAGACAGCGAACAGAGCGCTATCTTTCAGTGCCTGCGCGGCAATACAAAAGCGGAAATAGAGACAGTTTATCTGACTGCTTCCGGAGGGCCTTTGGTGGATCTTTCGCTCTCCGGCATCAACAAAGTCTCTGTCAATAAAGTGCTGGCGCACCCGCGCTGGAAGATGGGTAAGAAGATCACCGTTGATTCCGCCACGCTCATGAACAAAGGGCTTGAAGTCATTGAAGCTCAACATCTTTTTGATATAGAATTAGAAAGGATCAAGGTTTTGATACATCGGCAAGCCATCATTCATTCAATGGTAGAATTTCAGGACGGTTCTATGCTTGCGCAAATGGCGGTAACGGACATGCGCCTGCCTATTCAGTACGCTTTGACGTATCCACAGCGTTGGCAAAACGATCGTTTCCGCCTGGATCCTTTGCGTGCCGGCGTTTTATCATTTTCAAAACCAGACTCGGCCAAGTTTCCCTGCCTTGAGCTGGCTTATGAAGCCGCGCGCATAGGCGGGGGGGCGCCGTGCGCCTTGAATGCCGCTAATGAAGTAGCGGTGGATGCTTTTTTGAGGCATAGGATATCGTTCGGGTGTATCCCTAAGGTGATCGAAAAGGTCATAGAGAGAAAAGATTTTCCTATTAAGGATGTTTCGCTGGACGCTATTTTTGATACGGATAAGGCGGCGCGGGAGCGCGCCTTACAGTTGGTTGAATTTTACGGGAAGAGAGGTAGTTAAGCGATGATTATTTTTCTGGTTATCTTAAGCGTGTTGATCCTTGTCCATGAACTCGGCCATTTTATATCCGCCAAGCGCCTCGGTGTGAGAGTTGAGAAATTCTCGCTGGGGTTCGGCCCGAGGTTATTTTCAAAAAAAGTCGGCGAAACGGAATATATGCTTTGCGCTATCCCTTTTGGCGGCTTTATCAAGATGGCAGGAGATAATGCCGACGAATTTAAGGGGAAGCCTGATGAATTCTTGGGCCGCTCTGCCGGGCATAGGGCGCGTATCATATTCGCGGGCCCGTTCTTTAATTACGCGTTAGCTTTTTTTTGCCTGTGGATGGTTTATTTTTTGGGGTTTCCTAAATTCACTACAAACATAGGTGAGTTGATCCCGGGCATGCCGGCGCAGGCAGCGCAGCTGAAAGTCGGCGATAAGGTTTTAGAGGTCAACGGGGTAAAAGTCATGTTTTGGGATGACCTCACCAAAAAGATCCACGCTTCCAAGGGCAAAACGCTTAAATTAAAGGTTCAACGAGGTGCGGCTGCTACTGCTGCTGCTTCGCAGTTTGACGTGGAATTGACGCCTCAGATGAAAAAGGTGGAGACTGTCTTTGGCAAACAGGTAGAGGTGGGATTGATAGGTATCAAGCCGTCAGAGGATGTCATCAAAGTGCGTTATAGCTTAGGTGTTGCTCTGGTGAAGGGGAGCCAAAACTTGATAGAGATGACAGTAGCGACACTGGCAGCTATCTTTTACATCGTCGTGGGCACCATGTCGTTCAAGGAGTCTGTCACCGGGCCTTTGGGGATATTCTTTATTGCCACAAACGCGGCTAAGATAGGTTTCTCTGCCATACTGCATGTCATCGGTATCCTGAGCATGAGCTTAGCTATTTTTAATCTTCTTCCTTTGCCTATTTTGGACGGCGGCCATATCGCCCTCGCGGGCCTGGAAAAGCTGCGCAAGAAACCACTGACCCACAGGACAGAAGATGTCATGAATAATATAGGCCTGAGTTTTCTTATAATTCTTGCCGTTTTTATATTTTGCAACGACCTTATACGCTACGGCTATTGGGATAAGTTCATTACGCTGTTCGTAAGATAAAACACATGCTAAAGATAAAACGCCGCATCACTTCTACAGTCAGAATAGGTAAAGTTAAGATAGGCTCAGGCCACCCTGTTGCCGTGCAATCCATGGTCAAGGTCAGGGCCCAAAACGTTGAGAAGTCAATAGAGGAAATAAGAATATTAGAGTTAGCAGGCTGCGATATAGTCCGCATCGCCGTTGAAGACTCCAAAGACGCAAGAGCGTTAAAAGATATTAAGAAGCGCATCAACATACCGCTTGTCGCTGATATCCACTTTGATCATAGGCTCGCTCTTCTGGCAGCGGAAGCAGGCGTAGACAAGATAAGGCTCAATCCCGGGAATATCTATAGGGTCCGTGAAGTCCGGGCTGTCATAGCTGCCGCGAAAAATGCGCGTATCCCGATACGCATAGGCGCTAATTCGGGTTCTTTGAGGATAAGAAGCAGGGATGCCGCAGGCGCTTTAGTGGCAAGTGTCATTGATTATTTAAAGATCTTTAAAAAGGCCCGCTTTAAGGATATTGTAATATCTCTTAAGGGCTCTGATATCACAAGCACAATAACCGCGTATGAAAAAATGGCGTCTTTGTGCGACTATCCTTTGCATGTGGGAATGACAGCCACCGGCCTGCCATTAGACGGCATCGTTAAGTCTAGCGTCGGCATAGGAATATTGTTATTTCAGGGTATTGGTGATACAATAAGGGCATCTTTGCTTGATGAACCCAGGCAGGAAGTCGCGGTAGCCAAGTTTTTACTTAACAGTTTGGGGCTGCGTAACTTTGGGCCTGAATTGATCTGTTGCCCTACCTGCGGCCGGTGTGAAGTAGATCTTCTGAAAAAATCACAGAGGTTCCAGGAGCGGTTAGACAGCTTATCTAAAGCCCAGAGCTCTAAGTTAAAAAATCGTAAGATCGCTTTGATGGGATGTGTGGTCAACGGCCCCGGAGAAGCCCGCGAAGCTGATCTAGGCATAGCCTTTTCAAGGCACAAAGGCGTTTTATTTAAGAAGGGGAAGATAGTAAGCACGGTCAGTCTGGCCAGGGGCGAAGAAACACTTTTTGCCATTTTAAAGAAAGGGTTATACCCCGCGGCCTAAAATCGCGCCTTTCAAGGCGCGGATGGTTGTGGCCGCTTGGGCATCCAGTTTTTTGGGCCCTTAAGTGAACCCAGGCTTTAGCTCGGGTGGGCTCCATAAATAACGGGACCGGGGGGTTTTTATGAGTGAGATAAAAGAGAAAGTACGGCAATATCTTATCTCCGGCGATTATCTTTTTGCGAAAAAAGACAGGCATCCGGTAGATAAGGAAAAGCTTAAAAAAGACATCTACAAGGGCATTGACCACGTTATTTCTTTTGACAGGATGACGCTCACGGCAGAGGAGAAAGAAAAGATCGTAGGCGAACTCATGGATGAAATGCTTGGGTTCGGGCCCTTAAGCTCTTTGCTTAATGATCCCAGTGTTTCGGAAGTAATGGTCAACGGCACTGACACCGTCTATATGGAGAAGAACGGGACCATGCTCTTGACCGACATAAAATTTGATAATCAGCGCCATCTTATGCAGACGATAGAAAAGATACTGGCCCCGACACAGCGCCGCGTGGATGAATCTTCTCCTTACGTGGACGCGTCTTTGGCGGACGGTTCGCGCGTAAACATCATCCTGCCGCCTATATCTCTTTTGGGGCCGGTCGTTACCATAAGGAAGTTTTCGCGCGAGATAGCGGCCATTGAAGATCTTTTAAAACGTGACACGCTTACCGACAAGATGGCCCGGTTTTTAATCGCGGCTATTAAGGCAAAGCTTAATATCATCTTTGCCGGGGCGACCGGCGTAGGCAAGACAACTACGTTAAACGTTTTATCCAGCTATATCGCTGAAAACGAACGCATCATCACCATAGAAGATACGGCTGAGCTGCGCCTGAAACAGAGGCATGTTGTTCCTTTAGAAACAAGGCAGGCTAATGTTGAAGGCAAAGGCGAGGTGCCGATAAGGGACTTATTCAAGAATTCTTTGCGCATGAGGCCCGACCGTATCATCTTAGGCGAGATCAGAGGCGGCGAGGCCTTGGATATGCTACAGGCTATTTCAAGCGGCCATGATGGGGCTTTGGCTGTTTTGCACGCGAGTTCGCCGCGCGATGTCATATCCCGCATAGAGACTATGATCATCACGTCCAATACCGCAATACCGCTTTGGGCTATCAGGCGCCAGATATCTAATGCCGTTGACATCATCGTGGTGCAGGAGCAGTTGAGCGACGGCAAGCGCAAGATGACACACATAACTGAGGTCGGAGGCATGGATAATGACGATGTCGTTTTAAGAGATCTGTTTTCCTATGAGATCAAAGGCGTTTCCGAAGAACATAATAGCGTGGTCGGCCAATGGCGGATAGGCGGGGTCGTGCCGTCTTTTTATCCTGCTTTTAGGCTGCGCGGCATTGACTTGCCTGAGGATATATTCCGGGCAGAGTAGAAACACTTTAGAAAGCGTAGTTTTCTGAAGTGTAGAAACAAGAGGGAATCTTAAAAATGCTTTGGACAAGGTCGTTTATTTCAACATTAAAAGAGGCGCCGGAGAGCGCTGAGAGCATAAGTCACAGGCTTATGCTGCGCGCCAACATGGTGCGCATGCTGGTATCCGGCGTTTATTCGTATCTGCCGCTGGGTTATAAGGCCCTTTCAAAAATAGAAAATATTATACGTCAGGAGATGAATAGCGTAGGCTCCCAGGAGCTCCTTTTGCCGAGCTTGCAGCCTCTTGAATTATGGCAGAAGACCGGGCGCGACGAACTTTTAGGTGAGACGATGATCCGCTTCACTGACCGGCGGGGCCGTAAATTGTGCCTCGGCCCCACTCACGAAGAGGTGGTGACGGAACTTGCGGCTAATTTTGTCAAGTCTTACAGGGACCTGCCTTTTGTCTTGTATCAGATACAGACGAAGTTCAGGGATGAGGTCAGGCCGCGGTTCGGCATAGTGCGCAGCTGTGAATTCATTATGAAGGACGCTTATAGTTTTGACCGCGATATAAAGGGTTTAGCCGAGATCTATGAAAAGATGCGCCTCGCCTATGAAAAGATATTCAGGCGCTGCGGATTGGATTTTGTCTCTGTCAAAGCGGATTCCGGAGTCATCGGCGGCGATGTCTCTCATGAATTTATGGTGCCTGCCGAGAGCGGGGAAGATTGCATTTTCAAGTGTAAAGTATGCAACGAGGTCAAGAGCTCACAAGAGGCAGAGATAGAGGATTGTCCGCACTGCAAGCAGGATATGGAGAAGGTTAATACGCTTGAGGTAGGGCACATCTTTCAGCTCGGAGAGAAATATTCCAAGGTTTTGGGCGTTAAGTTTTTAGACGAAGAAGGCAAGCAGCAGACCGTGCAGATGGGTTGTTACGGCATAGGCGTGAGCCGTTTGATATCCGCTATCATTGAGCAGAACCACGATAAGGACGGTATCATATGGCCGGCCCAAGTGGCTCCTTATCAGGTTGTGATCGTGCCCGTGAACATCTCGGATAAAGGGCTGTTAGACAAGTCGTTAGACATCCATAAAACTTTAGAAGAAGGCGGCATAGAGGTTCTTTTGGACGACAGGGACGAGCGCGCAGGAGTCAAGTTCAAAGACGCTGATCTCCTGGGTTTTCCCTTGCGCATCATCTTAGGCAATAAATGGCAGAATGAAAAAAAACTTGAGCTCAGAGAAAGAAGGTCTCAAGGATCAAAGGATATCGGCGACGGACAGGTCTTAGAAGAAGTCCGCCGTTTTCTAAAGACTGGAAAATAATGGATAGATTAGAGAAGATACAACAGATCAAAGAAGAGGTTAGGTCTAAAGTTTTAGTGAAGGTCAAAAAGACCGGCCTGGAATATGAGGTTGATGACGGCACTGTCCGGCGCCAGATTGAGACTGCCTTAGATTCTGTTGTCCGCGCGAAGATGGATGGCGCAATTGATGACGGCCTGCGGCGTTTTATAATTGAAGAAGTAGTCAACGAGATATTCGGGCTGGGGCCTATCGGCCGGCTTATCTCAGACCCGGCTGTCTGGGAGATCATGGTCAATGGCCCGAAAGAAGTGTATATTGAAAGAGAAGGTAAGATGCAAAAGACGGACGTGGTGTTTGAAGACGAGGAACAATTGTTTTTCTATATAGAAAGGATACTTTCGCCTTCGGGAAGGCGCGTAACAGAGCTTGAACCTTATATTGACGCGCGCCTCCCTGACGGTTCGCGCTTGAACGTTGTGCGCAGGCCTGTGGCCCCTTTTGGCCCTATCCTAACCATACGTAAGGCGCACCATAAAGTTTTAGAGATGCACGATCTGATCGCTCGTCATACCATTGACGAGAAAGTCGCTCATTTTTTGAAGGAGTGCGTTAAGGATCGCTCTAACATCGTAATTGCGGGCGGCCCGGGTTCAGGGAAGACGACAGTGCTTAATATATTGGCGTCTTTTATCCCCGATACGGAACGGGTGATCACTATTGAGGATACGCTTGAGTTGCGCATGACGGGTAAACATAGTGTGGCGCTTGAGACGCGGCCGCAGACCATAGAAGGCAAGGGTGAGATAACCATGCGCGATCTTGTGCGCAATGCCTTGCATATGAGGCCTGACAGGGTCGTTATCGGCGAGGTGCGGGGCGAAGAAACGCTGGACATGCTTGCGTGCATGAACATAGGGCAAGTCGGTTCCATGACAACCATGCACGCCAATTCTGCGTTGGATGCGCTCTTGCGCCTTGAGACCATGGCCATGATGGGCGGTTCTAAGGTCTCAGGAGAATTAGTCAGGCGCCAGATCATCTCAGCCATTGATATCGTTATAACCGTAGACAGGCTTCCCGACGGTACCAGGCGCGTAGTGGCTATTTCGGAAGTAGAAAAGAACCGTCCTGAATATGCCTTGAAAGAAATCTACGCGCTCGTCAAGACTCAGGGCCAAGCGCAGGCTGAATTAAGGTTGGTAGGAGATACTAATGTTTGAAGATTGTCTTTTAAAGCTGCGCCCGCTTTTTAGCGCTCATTTAGAAAGGTTAGGTTTTGTCCTGGTGGATATAAGATTTTACAGGAATAACGAAGGTGCCTTAATCTTGGAGGCCTTGGCTGACAGGGCAGAAGGCGGCATAAACTTAGCTGAGTGCGCCCGCTTCAACGCTGAATTAGGCGCTATTGCCGAGGATAACGCTTCTATATCAACAAGATATACTCTGGAAGTTTCTTCGCCGGGTATAGACCGGCCTTTGGTGGCCGTGGCTGATTTCAAGCGCGTCATAGGCCGCAAGGTTAGAGCGTTTTTAAAAGAACCCTACGATGGTAAAATAGAACATTTGGGGAGCGTTGAGTCCGTTGGGACGGACACAATTGCGATAAAAACAGAAGACAAAACAATCATGATACCCTTAGAAAAGGTCAACCGGGCAAAACAGGTGATTTTATGAGTAATGAATTGATGGCGATATTGGATCATATTGAAAGAGAACGCGGGATCAAAAAAGAGGTGCTTCTTTCGGCAGTTGAATCAGCGATGGTCAGCGCCGTAAAGAAGGCAATAGGCTCAAAGACCGCTGAGAACATATCTGTTACTATTGATAAAAGCGATGGGAAGATCAGAGCTTTTATGGATAAGGAAGAGATAAAGAACGTTGATTTCGGACGCATTGCCGCCCAGACTGCCAAGCAGGTTATAATACAGAAGATCCGGGAGGCTGAGAAAGATGTTATCTTCAACGAATTTTCAGCTAAGGTCGGCGATATCGTCAGCGGCACGGTCTATAGGTTTGATAAGGGCAATATCGTCGTGGATCTGTTGGGTAAGGCCGAAGGGCTTATGCCCAAACGCGAACAGTCTCCGCGGGATGATTTCAGGCAAGGCCAGAGGATACGCGCTTACGTGCTTGATGTGAAGCGCGAAGCCAAGGGGCCGCAGATCATACTTTCCAGGACGAGCCCGCTCTTTGTAAAAAAACTTTTTGAGTTGGAAGTGCCTGAGATATTTGAAGGCATCGTTGAGGTGAAATCCATTTCGCGCGAGGCCGGCGAGCGGACAAAGATAGCCGTCTGGTCAAAGGATGAAAAGGTGGATTGCG
>JAZDLG010000087.1:0-18305 GCA_043802125.1 Candidatus Omnitrophota bacterium | reverse complement strand
AAGGCGGCATAAACTTAGCTGAGTGCGCCCGCTTCAACGCTGAATTAGGCGCTATTGCCGAGGATAACGCTTCTATATCAGCAAGATACACTTTGGAAGTCTCTTCTCCGGGCACAGACCGGCCCTTGGTGACCGTGGCTGATTTCAAGCGCGTCATAGGCCGCAAGGTTAGAGTGTTTTTAAAAGAACCCTTTGATAGTAAAATAGAGCATTTAGGGAGTGTTGAGTCTGTTGGAGCAGACGCAATTTCAATCAAAACTGAAAACAAAACAATCAAGATACCTTTAGAAAAGGTCAACCGGGCAAAGCAGGTGATTTTATGAGCAATGAATTGATGGCGATATTAGATCATATTGAAAGAGAGCGCGGGATCAAGAAAGAGGTGTTACTTTCGGCTGTTGAATCGGCGATGGTCAGCGCCGTGAAGAAGGCTATAGGCTTAAAGACCGCTGAGAATATATCCGTTACCATTGATAAAAGCGACGGAAAGATAAGAGCTTTTATGGATAAGGAAGAGATAAAGAACGTTGATTTCGGACGCATTGCCGCCCAGACCGCTAAGCAGGTTATAATACAGAAGATCCGGGAGGCTGAGAAAGATGTTATCTTCAACGAATTTTCAGCCAAGGTCGGCGATATAGTCAGCGGCACGGTCTATAGGTTTGATAAAGGCAATATCGTCGTGGATCTGTTGGGTAAGGCCGAAGGGCTTATGCCCAAACGCGAACAGTCTCCGCGGGATGATTTCAGGCAAGGCCAGAGGATACGCGCTTACGTGCTTGATGTGAAGCGCGAAGCCAAGGGCCCGCAGATCATACTTTCCAGGACGAGCCCGCTCTTTGTAAAAAAACTTTTTGAGTTGGAAGTGCCTGAGATATTTGAAGGCATCGTTGAGGTGAAATCCATTTCGCGCGAGGCCGGCGAGCGGACAAAGATAGCTGTCTGGTCAAAGGATGAAAAGGTGGATTGCGTTGGCGCCTGCGTAGGCATGCGCGGCTCCCGCGTTAAAGATATAGTCATGGAGCTTCAGGGCGAGAAAATAGATATCATCCGCTGGAGCGATGACTTAAGGGAATATATCACGGCCTCGTTGTCTCCGGCCAAGATAATTGAGATCAGGTTAGATAAAGCCCAACAGCGCTCACAGGTTATAGTGGCAGACGATCAGTTGTCGCTGGCTATAGGTAAACACGGCCAGAACGTCCGGTTGGCATCCAGGCTGATCGGCTGGGACCTTGATATCCGCACGCGCGAGGAGATCGTCAAGGAAAAAGAAGAGGCCAAGAAGGCCCGCGCCGAAATGAGCCTTGATGGCGTAGGAGAAAAAGTCCTGACTTTGCTTATTGACGCCGGTTTTGACAGCCTTGAAAAGATCAAGGTCGCGACCGTTGAAAAGCTGACCCGGATAAAAGGCATCGGAGAAAAGAAGGCGGAAAAGATCATAGCTTGCGCCAAAGAAAGGTTGTCTAAACAAGATGAGAGTGTATGAGTTAGCTAAAGAGTTAGGCTTGGCCAGTAAAGACCTTCTGGCTAAATTAAAAGAGCGCCACATTGAGGCTAAGAACCATATGGCCAGCCTTGATGAGGACGTTGTGAAACTTTTCTTGGAAGCCAGGGCTTCCTCAAGGACCGGGCATGGCATAGCCAGTTTGAAAAAAACGGATGTTGTTAAGCCTTCTTTAAAAGAGAAGAAACATGTACCCATTAAGAAGGAAGAGACGGCCGTTTCTTCAAAAGAAGAAGCGGCGTTGCCTGAGGCCGTTCTAACACAACATGCCGAGGCGGCCGAGGTACCCGAGAAGGCCTATAAGCCTCTTGAATTAACGGTGCCTATTTCTATCAAGGACCTGGCAATACGGCTTGGGATAAGGTCCAGCGAACTTATCAAAAACCTTATAGTCAAATTCAAATTGTTCGCTAACATCAATCAGAATTTAAGCGAAGACATTGTTTCTGAAATATTGAAAAACTACGGGTTTGAATTAAAGAAGCCGCCTTCTTTGGAAGAGGCTGTCGTCAAAATCAGCAAGGCTGATGCCAAATTACTTAAGCCCAGGCCTCCTATCGTGACGTTCATGGGGCATGTGGACCACGGTAAGACTTCGCTTTTGGATGCCATCAGGCGCACTAAGGTCGCAGAATCCGAGCACGGAGGCATCACCCAGCATATCGGCGCCTATGAAGTTAAATTGCCCAAAGGTAGAATAGCTTTCTTGGATACGCCGGGCCACGAGGCGTTTACCGCGATGCGCGCCAGGGGCGCCAATGCAACGGATATCGTTGTTTTGGTCATAGCTGCTGACGACGGCGTCATGCCGCAGACCATAGAAGCTTTGGACCATGCTAAAGCGGCAGGCGTGCCTATTATCGTAGCAATGAACAAGATAGATAAACCGCAGGCCAATATAGATAAACTCAAAAGACAGCTCAACGAATTAGGGTTGGTCCCCGAGGATTGGGGCGGCAAGACCATCACCGTCGGAGTCTCCGCAAAGACAGGCGAGGGTATTGACCAGCTGTTAGATATGATCCTGCTTGAATCGGAAATGCTGGAGCTTAAAACTGTCTACGAACGGGAGGCAGCGGGTGTTATAGTTGAAGCCAAGCTCAGTAAAGGGCGCGGGCCTGTGGCTACGGCCTTGGTCCAGAGCGGCATGCTGCGCTTAGGTGATTTTGTAATTGCAGGTTATCAGAGCGGCAGGGTCAAAGCGATGTCAAACAGCTTACGTCAGCCTGTTGAAGAAGCAGGGCCTTCAATGCCTGTTGAGATCACGGGCCTCTCCGGCGTGCCTGAGGCAGGCGATAAGTTTTTTGTCGTGAGCGATGAAAAAAAGGCGCGCGAATTAGTAGATAGCAAACAAGAGGAATTAAAGAGGCTTCGCCTTGAACCGGCGCATAAGAGAGCCCATATACACTTAGAAGATCTTTATCAGGAGATCAAGTCCGGAGGCGTTAAAGAGCTGAATATTATTTTAAAAGCCGACGTCCAGGGGTCTCTTGAAGCTATTGTAGACTCTTTGCAAAAAATAGGCACGAGTGAAGTCCAGATAGTCGTGATGCATAAAGGTGTCGGGACTATCAATACCTCTGATGTTGTTCTGGCCGTAGCCTCTAACGCTATTATCATCGGTTTTCAAGTTGAACCTGATGTTCAGGCTAAGGATATGGCGAGCAAAGAAAGTATTGATATAAGGACGTATCGTGTTATTTATGAGATCATTAATGACATGAAGGCTGCTTTGGAAGGGATGCTGTCGCCGAGAATAAAGAAGGTCTTTTTGGGCAGGGCCGAGGTCAAGAAGGTCTTTCAGTTGACCAAGGCGGGTGTTGTCGCCGGTTCCATGGTTAAGAAAGGTAAGATCGCCCGTAACGCCCAGGTCGTGCTGGTCAGGAACGGCGAGGTAGTCCATGAGGGCAAGATCGCCGCTTTAAAGAGGTTCAAAGACGACGTCCGCGACGTGAGCGAAGGTTTTGAATGCGGTATCTCGCTTGCGAACTTTAACGATATCAAGGAAGGCGATTTTATAGACGCATTTCAATTAGAGCAGATAGCGCGTAAATTAGAATAATATGGTTAAAAAGAGGATATTAAGCGGCATGCGGCCTACGGGAAAGCTTCATCTGGGCCATCTCGTAGGAGCTTTGAACAATTGGGTGCGCCTGCAGAGCGAATACGAATGTTTCTTCATGGCCGCTGATTGGCACGCGCTCATGAGCGAATATGAGAATTCAAAGATCATAGAAGATTCTCTTTACGACAATGTAGCTGATTGGCTTGCCGCAGGCATTGACCCCAACATAAGCACCATTTTTATTCAGTCACAAATACCCGCCCACTTAGAGCTCTATATGGCTTTCTCCGTCTTGACGCCCTTGGGTTGGTTGGAGCGGTGTCCGACATACAAGGAGCAGATGCGGGAATTAAAAGACAGGCATATCTCCACCTATGCTTTTTTAGGGTATCCAGTCCTGCAGGCGGCGGACATCTGCTTATATAAGGCCAACGTCGTGCCCGTAGGAGAAGACCAATTGCCGCACTTGGAATTGACGCGCGAGATCGTCAGAAAATTCAATGGGCTCTATAAAGAGATATTTCCTGAACCAAAGCCGTTGTTGGCATCCGTTCCGAGGTTGCTTGGGTTAGACGGCCGCAAGATGAGCAAGAGCTATAATAATTTTATAGCGCTTTCAGATACGCAAGACCTGATAAAAAAGAAGACTCAAAGTATGTTTACAGACCCTAAGAGGATTAGAAAGACTGACCCCGGGCACCCTGAGACGTGCAACGTACACAGCTATTTTGAAATATTCGCGCCGGAGTTGAAAGATAAAGTCGCCTCTTGGTGCAGTAAGGCCCAGGTGGGTTGCACGGAGTGCAAGGCTATCTTAGGGGAAGAACTGATCAAATTTCTTGGGCCGTTCCAGGAAAAACGGCGCCACTATTTAGAAGATAAAAAGTCGGAACTACGGGATATCCTTGATGACGGCCGCGCGCGCGCCGAAAAAGTTGCCGCTGTCACGATAAAAGAGGTAAGAGAGGCCGTGAGGTTAGCGCCATGTCCTATAAGATAAAACTTGATATATTTGAAGGGCCGTTTGATCTGCTCTTATACCTTATTAAAAAGAACGAGCTCAACGTTTACGATATACCGATCACCGCGATCTTGGAACAGTATCTGCAGTATCTGGAGTTAATGAGGCTGCTGGATTTAAATATCGCCGGAGAATTTATCGTTATGGCCGCGACACTTATGCAGATCAAGTCAAAGATGCTTCTGCCTCAGGAGACGAATCTTTTAGATGAAATACCCGAAGACGAAAAGGACCCGCGCGCGGAATTGGTCAAGAGGCTCCTGGAATACACGCAGTTCAAAGAAGCGGCGCAAGTGTTACGCTTAAAAGAGCGTCAGCGGCAGGATATTTTTAAACGCAACCAGGTATTAGAAGACAAGGATACGGGTGAGTCTTTTTTTGAGGCGAGCCTTTTTGACCTCATCAACGCTTTTTCAAAAGCCTTAAAAGATGTCCCAAAGGAGCTCTTCTATGAAGTCATCAAAGACGAGTTTACCGTTGAGGAAAAAGTCCATGACCTTTTGCACATGTTCGCGGCACAGCCGCGGATAAAACTTTCTGAATTATTTTCTCAGGGCAAAAGCAAAATGGAGATCATCGTCACTTTTTTGGCGGTGCTTGAGCTGATACGCTTAAAAGAGGTCCTCGTAGTGCAGAAGGCCGTCTTTGGCGAAATAGAAGTCTTTAGGAACAGAGACAATATTGAAGCAACCCCTCCGCAGCAAGAGTCCTCGCAAGAGGTTTCGCAGCCAGAGGCTGCTCAACAAGAAGCGCCGCGGGCCGCCACAGACGCATAATTGAGCACCAATATGCGCCGAAGGCGCATTCAGCGAAATCCCGCGTAAGCGGGAATACCATTATGGACGAAAAATTCTATCCGTTTGCGGAAAAGAGCGAAACTGACGAAGATGTCGTCTTAAATATTTCTCTAAGGCCGACGGCGCTGGACGAGTTTATCGGCCAGCAGGAGCTCGTAGACAATCTTAAGGTTTCCCTGACAGCGGCTAAGCAGAGGAACGAACCCTTGGAGCATGTCCTTCTTTGCGGCCCGCCGGGATTAGGTAAGACGTGCCTTGCTACCATTATCGCCCATGAGATGGGTTCCAAGATAACCGCTACTTCAGGCCCGGCCATAGAGCGCGCCGGCGACCTCATAGGCATCCTGACCAATCTTGAAGAAGGCGACGTGCTTTTTATAGATGAGATACACCGCCTCTCTAAAGTCGTAGAAGAATTCCTTTATCCTGCGATGGAAAATTACCAGATAGATTTTGTCATTGATAAAGGCCCTTACGCCAGGACCATCAAGTTCAATCTTAAACGTTTCACTTTGGTGGGCGCTACTACGCGCAGCGGGCTTATAGGTTCGCCACTTCGCTCCAGATTCGGCATCCTGCACCATTTTGATTTTTATAAACAGAAGGATTTAAGTACTATCATTAAGCGCTCAGCCGGCCTTTTGGGTATCAAGATAGACGAGAGCGGATCCCTTGAGATAGCCCGCCGGGCCCGCGGCACTCCCCGCGTCGCCAATAGGTTATTGAAACGCGTCAGGGACTATGCACAGGTGAAGGCGGCGAACGCCATAACTCAGGATATAGCCGATAGCGCTCTTGCCAGCCTCGGCATAGACGCAGCCGGATTGGATGAAGTGGACCGCAAGGTGCTTCGCGCCATTATTTCAACGTATCAAGGCGGGCCTGTTGGGATAGAGACGTTGGCCGCGACCTTGAATGAAGAGCAGGATACTATAGTTGATACTATTGAGCCATATCTCTTGAAAGCAGGTTTCTTAAAGAGGACCTCGCGCGGTAGAGAAGCGACGGCTCTCGCCTATCAGCATCTTGATTTTATCCAACCCCGGCCATGAAGGTGAAGGTCATTCTACATATTTGTTGCGGGCCGTGCGCTGTGTATCCGGCTCGGGCGCTTATAGACGAAGGTTTTGATGTTGAAGGGTTTTTTTACAATCCCAACATTCATCCTTACTCTGAATACAAAAAGAGGTATGAGGCGGTTTTAGCTGCGGCCGAACGGCTTTCTTTAAGCGTTATCTACCACCGCTATGATTTTGAGAAATTTATAAGAGAGATCTCATGCATAGAGAGCAGAGGCGAGCAGCACATGTTTTGCTGGAGAATACGGTTAGAAGAGACGGCCCGTGTCGCCGCAGAACATGGCATACCTAATTTTACGACGACTCTTCTTTTAAGCCCTTATCAGGACATAGATAAAATAAAAATTTTAGGCGAAGAGCTTGCTTTGAAATACGGCCTTAGCTTCTTGGCGAGGGATTTTCGCCGCGGTTTTGCCGAGTCTCACAAGGTTTCCAAAGAGTGGCAGCTTTATCACCAGAATTATTGCGGCTGTATTTATTCCGAGAAAGAGGCGATAGAACAAAGAGAGAAGAAAGGATAAGGGGGGTGGATATGGCGGAATTGCCTGGGAATAAACACGTTTTGCTCATCATTGACGACGAAGAAGATACGGGCCTTACCATGAAAGCCATATTAGAAAAAGCGGGATATGCGGCTGAATGGGCTTCTTGCGGCGCCGAAGCCATTGAAAAAGTGCGGCACCGTGTTTTTGACCTGATCTTTTTGGATATTCATTTACCGGAAATGAACGGATTGGATATTTTCCGCGAATTGAAAAAAATCAACCCCGGATTAAAAGTATGCATTATGACAGGTTGGCCTAAAGGTGTTGCCGCCCATATCGCGGATTGTCTGGCTATGTTAGACGAAGGGGCCATAGATAAAATGCTTCGCAAGCCTTTCGGCAGAGAAGAAATTTTAGAAGTTACCAAGGAGCTTATAGGATAATGGCGCTTCGTTTTTTTAGATTTTTTATACCCCGCGGCCACAAAACCGCGCCATTTATGGCGCGGACGGAGATTGGCCGCTTGGGCATCCAGATTTTGGGGCCCAGGGAACCCCGGGCTTCAGCCCGGGTGGGCTCCATTTTGATATTTTTATTTGTCCTGGTTACTTTTTTGTGGCAGCGGTCCACTGTTGCCCAGGTTGCCAAGACTTACGAGGAGCCGGAGGCCGGCGCGTGGTTAGCTCGTCCTGTGCCGGCATTTACGCCGCAGGCTGAAAAAAAAGAGCGCTTGGAGCGGCTGGTTGATTGGTTGTATAAAGACGGGGCTGTTTTTGTCGGAGTGGTCTTGACTGAAGGAGGGGAAGTCAGCGGTTTAAAAGTATATTTGCCCACTGATCAGGGATCCAGAGAGCAGATCGTTAGGGTTGTCAACAGAGAGAATGCAAAGTCAGGATACCGTCCTGAGGATGACGAAGGGCAGGATACGCTCGTTATATGGCTAAATTTTTCATCATAATAGGCGTGGTTTTTATCCTGGTGGGCCTTTTTTGGAATGTATGGGCTAAGATACCTTTTATCGGCCGCTTGCCCGGAGACATATTTATCCAGAGAAAGAACGTATCGTTTTATTTTCCTCTGACTACATCTATTCTTTTAAGTCTTGTCATATCTTTTATCTTATGGGCAATATCAAAAAGATGAAAAAAAACTTTTTACCTTTGGTACTTTTTCTGGTCTTTCTTGGCTTGGAGCCGGGCTTCGGTAAAGAGCCGATCAAGATACGCGTAGCCGTTTTAAAAGATAAAGCGGAGGCGACACTTTCGGTTACTGGTAGTTTTGAGATCGTAGACGCGCGCACAGAAATACCTCTCTATCGCGGCAGAAACTTTTTAGGGATGAAAGTAACGCCGTCCGAGGGTGGTATTAAAGTCAAAAACACTATTTATAATACCGACGCCATAATGGTCATATCTAAAAACAAGGCGGCTATTTCGATAAATAACAGGTCCTACCGCGGGGATATCTCTATTTATAAGGACGCCTCAGGCAAGCTTCTTGTCGTCAATGCTCTGGACCTTGAATCCTATCTAAAAGGCGTTTTGTATCATGAGATATCGCATAAGTGGCCTATTGACGCCATTAAGGCGCAGGCTGTCGCATCCCGGACTTACGCGCTTTATCAAAAAGAAGTGATGAGATCCAAAGATTACGACGTGGCAGCTGATACTTCTTCCCAGGTATATGGCGGCTATTCTTCGGAGAAACGCAAGACTAACAGAGCTGTGAATTTCACCAGCGGTGAAGTCCTGACATATAAGGGTAAACTCTTCCCGGCGTATTTTCACGCGACCTGCGGCGGGGCCACGGAGTATGCAGGTGAGTTATGGAAGATAGATATGCTGCCCTTAAAAGGCGGTAGCGCCTGTTCCTTTTGCTCGGATTCTCCGCACTACTACTGGAAGGCGGAATTGAACCTAAAGACTATCATAAAGAAGTTAGGGTCACGTTATCAGTCCAAAGAGGATCTGAATAATGTTTCTGTTACCGAACGCACAGGTACAGGAAGGGTGCGGACCCTTGAATTAAAAGACGCGGTTGGACAGAGCATGGTCATCTCTGCGAAAGATTTTAGGTCGCTTCTTGGCCCGGATTTGATACGCAGCACAAATTTTTCCATAGTCATTGAACGTGACCGGGTTATCTTCAGCGGTAAAGGCTGGGGTCACGGCGTAGGTTTATGCCAATGGGGGGCCTACGGGATGTCTAATAAAGGTTACAACTACAAGCAGATCCTGGATTTCTATTATCCGGGCGCTGAAATCGTCCGGTTGTCGTAGTCCATGTTTCAACTTTCTGATTTTGATTATGCGTTGCCTCAGGAGCTTATCGCCCAGTATCCGGCGCATCGCAGGGGATCGTCGCGCCTTCTTGTAATAAACACCTCAAATAGACTGTTAGAGCACCATAGATTCTGCGATATAATAAATTTTTTGAGAAAAGGTGACCTGCTGGTTTTAAACGACACTAAAGTGTTGCGGGCCCGTTTGATGGGCCGGCGCCGTTCAGGCGGTAAGGTTGAAGTTCTTTTGTTGGCTCCCCAGGATAAAAGTTATAGGCGCTACCAGGCGTTGATCAAGCCATTGGCCAGGCTTAAGAAGGATGAGGAGCTGCTTTTTGATAAAGGGTTTTCGTGCCGTCTGGTTGATCCTGTGCAAAAGATCGTGGAATTTCAGGAGGCATGTGGCCCTGAGGTCATGGAAAAGATAGGGCTCTTGCCGCTGCCTCCATATATTGAGCGTTCTCCGACACTTTTGGACATTTGTAGATATCAGACTGTCTTTGCCAAAAATGAGGGCGCGGTGGCAGCGCCAACGGCAGGGCTGCATTTTTCAAAGGGCCTGCTTGCCCGGCTTAAAGAAAAAGGGGTAGAGGTCGCGACACTTACCCTTCACGTTAATTACGCTACTTTTTCACCGGTGCGCTCCCAGGATATCAGAGGCCACCGTATGCTGCCGGAGTATTATGAGATACCTTGCGAAACAGTCGCATGCGTCCGCAAGGCAAAAAAAGATAAAAAAAGAGTGGTTGCAGTAGGGACAACAGTCTGCAAGGCTCTTGAGGATAGAGCCTGCGATTTGTTGGCCGATGGCGCGGAGAATAAGTTGACAGGCGAAAGCCGCCTTTTTATCTATCCAACGTTTTCTTTCAGGGTGGTGGATAGTCTTATAACAAATTTTCATCTTCCGCGCACCTCGCTTTTGATGCTGGTATCGGCCTTTGCCGGACGAGACCTGATATTGGAAGCTTACAGAGAAGCCGTACTTAAGGAATACCGTTTCTATAGTTACGGCGACGCTATGTTGATCCAGTAGGGATCAGGCCTTCCCAATACCATATAAGGGAAGGGCCTCATTTTATAAGGAGCTATATGAAAAATAAAATAATACCGCTGGCCCTCGTCCTCGTCTCAATGGCAATAGGTGTTTTTTTCAGGTTCTATCCTCAGTGGATGCCTTACTTTGATATCTTGGCTAAGCAGGAGGTATATGACGCGGAATCGTCGGCTGTTGCCGGGGCAGTACACAAAAAATTCTCATCCCTGCCGGCCTCTGTAGAATTTAAATTAGTCAATGAAGCCTTTAAAGACAGGTTAAAGACGCATAAAGGTGATATAGAGGCCAAGATAGCCGGCCGCGCGGCCGGCCTAAAAGACTACTATCGCGACGAGAATGGGCACGTCTATTTGAACGGCATAGATTCTTATTATTGGTATCGCCTTTTAAATAACCTTATTTTAAAAGGGCATATCGGGGACCGTGTGGTAAACGGTGTCCAATACGATGACCTGATAGGAAACCCTATTGACAAGGCTACGACCAAGAACATCCACCTTATGTTAGGCCTTGTTTTTTATAAGGTAGCCTCATTTTTTGATAAAGACATTTATCTGTCAGAAGTGCTTTTTTATATACCTATTTTTCTATCGTGCATTATCGCTTTTTTTAGTTTTCTGGTGGCAAAAAAGCTGGGGGCCGGCGACCTTGGCGCTTTCTTCGCGTCCATTGCTATTAATCTTTCGCCTTTTTTGATGATGAGGAGCGTAGGCGAGTGGTTTGACACGGATATCTATAACGTTCTTTTTCCGCTTCTGGCGTTTGGCGCATTTCTTTATTGCTTCCATAACAGAAGCCTGATCAGGCAGGCCGTTGCGACGTGTTTCTCCGGGCTATTTTTGTCTTTTTATGCGTCTACCTGGAAGGGGTGGTGGTTTGTTTTTGATATTATGATCGTCGCGTTACTCTTTTTTATACTCAATCAAAGGATCGTCTTAAAAGAAGAGGGCAAGGACCCGTCCACTATCAGGGGCTATTTTATAACTTTTGGCCTTTTCTTCGCGTTTACCACTTTTTTTGTCATCTTGCTCAACGGGTTTGGCGTATGGAAGGATATTATACTTGAGCCTTTGCGCCTTTCTAAAGTCCTCAAAATAGCGCCTTCGGCATGGCCTAATGTATATCTGACAGTCGCGGAATTAGGGTCTATGGCGCCATTTCAGGTAGCTCAATCATTGGGCGGATATGTTGTTTTCTTCGGTAGTATGATAGGGCTCGTTTATATCTTTATGGCTGAACACGGCCTGAGAAACGACCGTTATGGTTTTGGCCTTCTGTGCCTTGTCTTGTGGATAGTCAGCACCTTTTACGCCTCAGTGGAAGCTTTGCGTTTTGTGCTTCTTCTCGTAGCGCCTATTGGGCTGGCTTTCGGTATAACGGTGAGCAAGGCTTACGAGATCATTGAAAAAGCCACGCGAAAGTACTTAACTCAAGGGTTTGGTTTTGCGGCGAGGGTTTTTACTGTGTGCGTTTTTTCATCTTATCTTGTTTGTAATACGGTAGAGCTTCATAACAGGCTTTTAGCTACGACACCCCAGATGAACAAGACGTGGCATAAGGTCTTGACTAAGATAAACAAGGAAACGCCGAAAGACGCCATCGTAGATTCCTGGTGGGATTTCGGCCATTGGTTCAAGGCCATAGCCCAAAGGCGCGTCTTGTTTGACGGCATGACCCAGAATACGCCTTATGCCTACTGGATGGCTTGCGTACTTTTGGCGGATGACGAACAAGAGGCTGTCGGTATTTTAAGGATGATCAATTCAAGCGGCAACAAAGCCGCGGACACCTTACAGTTACAAGACGGGTTTGACGCTTCCCGGGCGGTTGACATCGTTAAAAAAGCTTTGAGTAAAGATAAGGCTAAGGCGAGCGCCTACTTAAAGGAGCATCTCTCTGCCGCGAGAGCCGAAGAGCTATTGGCGTATCTGTTTCCCGTTCCCGATAAACTGCCTCCTGTTTATTTTATTGTCTCTTATGACATGCCCGTGAAGATAAATACTATTTCTTATATCGGTAGATGGGATTTTAAAAACGTTGACATGTGGTTTAAGAAAAAGGAGTTTACTAAAACGGGATTTATAACGTACGCGATGACAAAATACGCCCTTACAAAAGAGGAAGCCGAGAATAAATATCTGGAGATCCTCTTTCTTGACGAGAAAGAAGCGAAAAAATGGTTTTCTCTCCCCGTTGGGTACTTTTCAGGATTGACCGAGGCCAGGCAGGACAATAAGCTCCTTTTCTTTGATAACGGCCTTGTGGTCAACTTAGATGACCGTCATGCCTACGTGTTGAGCCCATCGCCTGAAAGAAGGGGAGTACCTTCGAGCCTCATATATCTTGAGGGCGGGCAGCTAAAGGAAGTAACGCAAAAGGCATCTAATCTGAATTACAGCGCGCTCATTATAGAGAAGGATAAAAAATACCAGAGTGTCCTGCTTGATACGGTGTTGGCTAAGAGCCTGTTGGCGAGGATATATTATTTCGGTGGAGAGGGCTTAAAACATTTTAAGCTGTTTGATAAGACGCAGGAGAAGTCCGGCGGCTATCTCTACGTCTTTGAAGTCAAATGGCAGAAGAGTAAAGATGGACTTTAAAGTTACTCATAAAGATACGCAGACAGCCGCGCGAAGCGGCTTATTGACGCTGGATAGGGGTGTTATCCAGACGCCTATCTTTATGCCTGTGGGCACGCAAGGCACGGTAAAATCTCTTTCGCCTAAAGACTTAGAAGAGTGCTCGGCGCAGATCATATTGGGCAATGCCTATCATCTTTTTTTAAGGCCTGGCCTGGATATCATACGCGAAGCAGGCGGGCTGCATAAATTTATGAATTGGCATAAGCCTATATTGACGGATAGCGGCGGTTATCAGATCTTTAGCTTATCGCTTTTAAGGAAAGTCAAAGACGAAGGCCTGGATTTTCAGTCTCACTTGGACGGCACGAGGCATTTTCTTACGCCCGAAGACGTCATTAGAGTGCAGCAGGCCCTGGGCTCCGACATAATGATGCCGCTGGATGAGTGTGTGCATTATCCAGTCTCTTTTGAACAGGCGCAGATTGCCTTAGAGAGGACGACGTTGTGGGCTTCGCGCTCCAAAAAAGAACACGACAAGGATTTCCGCGATGAGCGGAACGCACCCTGTGCGCCACAGGACGCGCCACGTGGCGCGCCAAAGGGCGCGCTTTTTGGTATTGTGCAGGGCTCGACCTATGAGGATTTGAGGAAAAGGTCGGCGACAGAACTCACTGAGATCGGCTTTAAAGGCTATGCTATCGGCGGATTAAGTGTTGGAGAGCCGCGTGATCTGAGGTATAATATTTTACACGAAACGCTGTCGCATCTGCCCGTAGATTCTCCGAGGTATTTGATGGGTGTCGGCCTGCCGGAAGATATTCTTGAAGCTGTTTCCATGGGCGTTGACATGTTTGATTGCGTGGTGCCGACACGCTACGGCCGGAACGGCTCAGCCTTTACGAGCCAGGGCAGGATAACCGTCAGAAACGGCGAATTCAGCCATGATCAAAAGCCCCTAGACCCGGAATGCGGTTGTTATTGCTGCCGGAATTTCACGAGAAGTTACCTGCGCCACCTCTTTAATTCAGGGGAGATACTGGGCTTAAGGCTCGTATCTTATCATAATATCTATTTTTTTCTGGATCTGATGAATAAGGTAAGGCAGGCCATTAAAGAGAATAGGTTTAAGGAATTTAAAGATAAGTTTTGTGGTGCTTCGTGCGCATAGATTGCCTGACTATTTTTCCGTCTATGTTCGCGCCTGTTTTGAACGAATCTATTTTAAAACGAGCGCAAAAAGCCGGGCGCGTTGAAATACACGTCTGGGACATACGGGACTATTCTTTAGATAAGCACCACAAGGTAGATGACAGGCCTTATGGAGGCGGTTGCGGCATGGTGATGGCGCCACAGCCTATCTTTTCATGTGTCGAGGCTATTTTAAAAAAAACGAAGACAAAAACGAAGAAGAGGAGTATACTTCTTTTCTCTCCGAAAGGCAAAAAGTTCAGGCAAGGTGACGCCAAGAAGCTTGCTTCAAAGAGCCATTTGATCCTGATATGCGGACGCTACGAAGGCGTTGATGAGCGGGTAGCGCGTTATTTGGCAGATGAAGAGATATCAATAGGAGATTATGTGCTTACGGGAGGAGAGCTTCCTGCCATGGTCCTTATTGACGCTGTAACAAGGCTCTTGCCCGGTGTTTTAGGCAATGTTGATTCAAACAGGCAAGAGAGTTTTGAAAACAACATGCTTGAGTATCCGCAATATACCAGGCCCGCGGTATTTAAGGGTAAAAAGGTTCCGGCCGTCCTTATGACCGGCGACCATGGCCGCATAGCCTCATGGAGGCAAAAAGAGGCCATTAAGATAACGAATAAGTTGAGACCGGATATAGCTATAAAATAAGGAGCTAAAATGGATAAGATAAAATTAGTAGAAGGCCTTTTTTTGCGAAAGGACCTGCCTGTTTTTGGAGTCGGTGACACCGTGAAGGTTTTGGTGAAGATACCCGAAGGAGATAAGGTGAGGATCCATCCTTTTGAAGGCATGGTCATAGAGACCAGGGGCGAGGGTATATCAGCCACGTTTACCGTCAGGAAAGTCTCTTACGGCGAAGGCGTTGAGAGGGTGTTCCCGTTCCACTCCCCGGGCATTGATTCAATTGAGATCTTAAAGAAGGGCAAGGTTAAAAGGGCAAGGTTATATTATTTGCGCAATAGGAGAGGTAAAGCGGCAAAGATAGAAGAGCGCAAAGCACCCGGCGTAGCCAGCGCAGAGGTGACTGAAACAAAACAGTAGGGCAGATGTGCTTTATCACGAACGCCACGCTAAAGCCAAAGGTTACTCCATTATTGTCGGCGTTGATGAAGCCGGCCGCGGGTCTTTAGCCGGCCCGGTTGTGGTAGCGGCTGTATGTTTAAAAAGCTTTAAATTTAAGAACCGCGTTGACGATTCAAAGAGGCTTACGGCATTACAGCGCGAGAACGCATTTTTTGAGATAATAAAAAAGTCGTATTTCGGCATCGGAGTGATGAACGAAACGGCTATTGACGCGGTCAATATATCAGGTGCTGTGAAACTCGCTTTAGATAACGCGGTATCGCAATTACTTAAACGCCTCAAAAAACCGCGGCCCTCTTTAAAAAATACGATATTGCTCCTGGACGGCAGGCTGTGTTCAGGCCTGGGCTATTCTTCCAAAGAGATCATCGGAGGGGACGCTCGCTCGCTTTCCATCGCCGCTGCTTCCATCATAGCCAAAGTTTTCCGTGACAGGATAATGGGTATTTTCGATAAAGTGCACCCCAAATATGGTTTTGGCGTTCATAAGGGTTACGGGACAAAAAAACATTTTGAGCGCCTCGCGCGTTTCGGGCTTTCTCCTATTCATAGGCAGACGTTCTGTAAAAAGTTAGAGGCCCGATGACGGACAAAAAAGCGCTTGGGAGAGAAGGCGAGGAAAGGGCTGTCTTGTATTTAAAAAATAACGGTTATCGCATAATAGAGCGCAACTTTAGAAATAAGTTAGGCGAGATAGACGTCATAGCGCGGCAGGCAGATTGTATTTGTTTCGTAGAAGTGCGTTCCAGGCAAGGCGGGTTGTCGCATGGCGATGCCCTTGAGTCAGTAGGGCCGCTTAAACAGAGGCAGTTATCCAAGCTCGCCGTTAGTTTTCTAAAGACAAGAGATCTCTGGGGCCAGAAAGCGCGCTTTGACGTTGTTTCAGTCTCTCTTTCGGAGAGCCTAGACAGCGTCGTACTTATTAAGGACGCTTTTCCGGTAGCCGCTCGCTATAGCTTACAATGACCCCAAAACTTAAAGATATTTCATCCGTCGCAAGGTCTCTGGGTATCCGTGCCTCGGAAGTAGAGCCAAACGGCAGGCATAAAGCAAAAATAGATCTTAAGATACTTGAAAGATTAAAGCGAAGAAAAGGTTCCAAATATATCCTGATAAGCGCTATTACGCCTACGGCGTTAGGCGAAGGCAAGACCGTTACGACAATAGGCCTGTCCATGGCTTTGAACAGGCTGAAATATAAGTCTGCTTGTTCATTGAGGCAATCGTCTTTAGGCCCGCTTTTCGGCGCTAAAGGCGGGGCTACCGGCGGAGGCGCTTCGCAGGTATTGCCGCAGGATGAAGTCAATTTTCATTTTACCGGGGATACGCACGCTGTTGGCACGGCCAATAATCTATTGGTCTCGTTCCTTGAAAATTCCATTTTCCACGCAAACAAGTTAGGCATTGACCCGGATTCCTTGACGCTTAAGAGGTGCTTAGATATAAGCGACAGGTCTCTGCGCCATATCAGATATTTTTTGAAGGCCAACAACCAAAAACGCGAGATTGAAACCGGATTTGAGATAACGGCCGCTTCTGAGGTGATGTCTTTATTGACTTTAAGCCGTGATTTTAGCGATATGCGTTCCAGGCTAAAGCAAATGTCAGTCGCGCGTACTGCGCGAAAAGGCCTAATAAAAGTTAAAGACCTAAAGATTGATGGGATGATGGCTGCTGTTTTAAAAGACGCTATCAAGCCAAATCTCGTCCAGACGAGCGAGAATACGCCTTGTTTTATACATACAGGGCCGTTTGCCAATGTCTCCATTGGTTCAAGTTCTATAGTAGCTGATCGTATGGCATTGGGTTTATGCGATTATGTAGTGACGGAGAGCGGTTTTGGAGTTGATTGCGGAGGGGAAAAATTCTTTGATATCAAATGCAGGTACAGCGGTTTTAAGCCGGATGCCTGCGTTCTCGTCTGTTCTTTAAGGGGTTTAAAGGCCCAGAGCAAAAAATTCAACATTGTGCCGGGCCAAAAAATTAACGCCGCAATTTTTAAGGAAGACCTTGAGGCGCTTTCAGAAGGGGCTGCCAATTTGAAAAAACAGATCCAGAACGTAAGGGTATTCGGCGTTCCGGTGATAGTCTGCTTAAACGTCTTTGAAAAAGATACGGCAAGAGAGCTGGGATTTATAGCCGCTAAAGCGATAGAATTTGGCGCCGCTGATTGTGTTGAGAGCACGGCATGGGCCAATGGATCCAGAGGTACAATAGAGTTAGCCAAAAGTGTCGTGCGTCACACGCGTGCGTGTGAATCGGATTTCAAATTTCTTTATGAGGACGCGCTTCCTTTAAAAGAGAAGATAGAGGCAATAGCTAAACAAATATACGGCGCCTCCGGCGTTGATTATTCAGCACAGGCTCACGAGGGGTTAGATCTTTTTTCAAGCGAAGGTTTTGGCCATCTGCCTGTCTGTATCGCAAAGACGCAATTTTCTCTTTCGCACGACGAGTCACTTAAGGGCGCGCCTTCAGGGTTCAGGCTGCCCATCAAGGACGTGCGGCTTTGCAGCGGCGCTGGGTTCGTTCTTGCGCACGCATCTACCATGCAGACCATGCCCGGCCTGCCAATGGAGCCAAGAGGCGAGCGCGTGGACGTTAAAGCAACAGGTGAAGTCACGGGGTTATCTTAAAAGAATCGAAATGTATAATAACCTAAATAGATACTGATGACTAACCGCTTCGCAGTCACAGTATTAATTCGCCCAAACAGCTTACAAACCGCTCCCCTACCTTCGGTAGGGCAAGCTGTAAGCTGTGGGCTCATTTAATGTATATTAATTCACCTATAAAAAAATATTTAAAAGACCTGGCGGCTAAAACGCCTGCTCCGGGCGGTGGTTCTGCTGCCGCGCTTTCTTCGGCTTTGGCAGCAAGCCTGATGTGCATGGCCGCTCAATTTACGCTGGGCAAAGAAAAATATGTCGCTTTCGCTCCACGCGCAAAAAAAATATTAGCTACGAGCTCTAGAATGCAGGCGAAGTTAAGCGCGCTTTTGGACGAAGATGTGTCTGCTTATAAGAACAAAGATATGAAAAAAGCCATACAGGTGCCGGCGCAAGTGTGCCAATTGTCTTATGAGCTTATGGGATTTGCGGTTGAACTATTGGAGCGCGGCAATAAAAATCTCGCGACAGACGCCGGATTA
>JAZDLG010000077.1:0-2290 GCA_043802125.1 Candidatus Omnitrophota bacterium | reverse complement strand
TCAATAGTATGGTGAGCCTGAACATAAGAAGGCAGGCGTTTTTTAAGCAGTTCTTCAACAGCAGCTTTTGGATTATCCACGTTTAAAAGAGGCCTGTGCCCGGACCTTAAAGTACGCTTAAGGATCACCTCAGGAGATGATATCAAACAAATGACTGTGCCGCTTTCTTTCAAGATTTTAATATTTTCCGGACCTACGAATGTTCCGCCTCCGCAGGCAACAATAATGCCTTTCTTCTTGGATAGATCACTGATTATTTCCTTCTCCAGCTTTCTAAAATACGGCTCTCCCTTAGACTTAAAAATCTCAGGTATAGGCATCTTCTCGCGGCTGACAATAAGCTCATCCATATCCATAAAATCACGCTTAAGCTGCTTTGCCAGGAGCTTGCCGACTTCTGTCTTACCTGTAGCCATAAAACCTACTAAATATATGTTAGACATAATGAAGTGAGTTTACCATAATAAGGTAAGGCTGGTCAACAAAAAATGAGACCGAATCTCAAAAAAAGAAACTCAGTCTCGAATAGAAAAGAATTTCGGCGAGAGCCTCCTGCCTCTCGGCAGTCAAGCTTTGACTCTGCCTCCATCACGATTATCCCTGCCCCGTAGAATCCCGAAGGGATTTATACGGGACTAAGAACCAAATCCCAAGGCAACAAGGACTAAGACTAGGTGGTAGTTATCGTGGAACAGTTGGCCCCGCAAGAGCCAAACGATCTACAAGTCGCATTCAAAGGGTTAGGGCCGGTCCAATTCATGCTATGCTTACAACCCGCCAACACGCTCTCCGACCTATCCCCTCCTCTTGTCAACGCCGTCAGCATTGGCCTCACCCATTTCTTTTTCATCTTTTTTTCTCCATTGCCCAGGCCACTCCTCTACTTAAAGCTAAAGGCTTCTTACATACGCCTTGTAGTTCCTCTTGATCTCATTCATGCTGTCGCCGCCAAACTTCTCTGCCAAAGCGTCGGAAAGTTCAAACGCAACGCATGATTCGGCGATAACACCGGCTGCAGCCACTGCGCACGTATCATACCTCTCCACATCAGCCTTGGCCGCTTTTTTTGTCACTATATCCACTGAATCAAGGGGTTTACCGACAGTAGAAATCGGCTTCATGGTGCACCTTATTAAGATAGGCTCACCATTGCTCATCCCCCCTTCAATACCGCCTGCATTATTCGTCTTCCTGTAAAAGCCTTTTTCTTTTGAATAATATATGGCGTCGTGGACACGGGAACCAACCTCATAAGCAAAGCCTGTGCCCAGGCCGAATTCAACCGCCTTTATGGCTGGGATAGACATCAATGCAGACGCCAATCTGGCATTGAGCCTTCTGTCTCCCGAAACATAACTTCCTAATCCCGGAGGCGCGCCAACAACAACCACACTAAACATTCCTCCGACTGTATCGAGTTTCTTTTTAGCAAGGTCTATCTTCTTGTTCATCTTTGCTAATGTTTTCTCGCCGGCGATCAAAAGGACCTCACTGGAAATAGTTATGCCGAATTCCTTTAGAAAGAGCTTGCACACCGAACCCACAGCCACGCGCGAAACCGTCTCACGGGCTGAAGCGCGTTCTAAGACATTACGGATATCCTGGTGACCGTATTTCAGGCACCCGACAAGATCAGCATGGCCGGGTCTGGGATGCGTCAAGGAGATAAGATCATCAATCCTAAAATCGCTGTTTTTAACATAGAGGCCGATAGGGCTGCCTAATGTGAGGCCATTTTTAACACCGGAGAGGATCTCCACATTATCCCCTTCTATCTTCATGCGGTCGCCCCTGCCATAGCCCAGCTGTCGGCGCTTAAGCTCGATATTCATTTCTTTCAGATCAATTTTTAAACCGGCTGGCATGCCTTCTAAAATGGCGATCATACACCTGCCGTGAGATTCACCCGCTGTCAAAAATCGTAACATAATTTACTCCTTAATTTTGCTATTACTAGGTATTTGTTCCCTACAAAATTAATCCCGCAGCGTGCCGAGGAAAATATCCGCAGGAAATTTTCCCGGCGGTTACGCAAGGGATAACATTATACCCTCTTTAATACAGCAAAAAGAAACTAACGATTTTACTCGCCCAAAACATGCTCGCAAGGGCACCTATCGACAAATACGGCCCAAAGGCAATGACGCTTTCCTTAGTCTTTATTTTGATGATAACGCCGACTATGGCTCCTATAAGGGATGCGATGGGAAGGCACAACAAGGCCGTCTGCCAACCCATAAAGGCGCCGATCATAGCGAGTAATTTAACATCGCCGCCTCCCATAGATTCT
>JAZDLG010000070.1:0-5678 GCA_043802125.1 Candidatus Omnitrophota bacterium | reverse complement strand
GTGCCGCTCCACCAGGTCCGTATCAGGGAAAGGGAATTCAACCAATCCGAACGGATAGCCATGGAATTAAGCCATCTTTTTAAAAGGCCGGTAAGCCTTACCTTAAAAAAAATAAGAAATACTCCCTCGCAAACGACTTTTAAAGAAAATGAGAGGTTGTCTAATCTTAAGGACGCTTTTGCTGTCGCCGACAGGAAAGCTATACTTAATAAAAACGTTTTGATCATTGATGATGTCATAACGACTAAAGCGACCGTCACGGAAGCATCGCGTGTTTTAAAAAATGCAGGGGCAAAAACTGTTCACATTCTTGCCTTTGCCAAAGGGTGACACCATGAGGATATTACGCAACTACGTCTTAAAAGAATTCTTGAGCGCATTTTTGATATCCATGTTCGTTTTGACCTTTGTCATGATATTAGGCAACCTGATCAAGATAACAGAGCTCATCATCGCCAAAGGCATTCCGCTGGCCGCCGCGGCAAAGCTTTTCCTTTATCTCATACCGTTCCTATTTAGTTTTATCCTGCCTGTCTCAACACTGGCAGGCGTTCTTCTCTCCATCGGCAGGTTATCCAGCGACAACGAACTCATAGCCATACGCTCAAGCGGGGTCAGCTTATTTAAGGTCCTTCTGCCTATACTTATTATCGGGCTCATTCTTAGCTTATTTTCCGTCATACTCAATAACCAGATAATACCCTTGTCCCACCACAAATCCCGCCAGACCATGGTGGACATTGGCACAACAAATCCTGCCGCTGCCCTTGAGGCAGGGACCTTTATCACGGCCTTTGAAAAATTCATCTTTTTTATCTATCATATAGACGGATACAAATTCACCAATATCAGGATATATGAACCCCAGGGAGACAACAAGCCGCCGCGCACCATCATCGCTAAAAAGGGAGAATTCATCATCCTGCCGGACAAAAAGATACTTAAATTAAAACTCATAGACGGCACCTCTGATGAGATCAACCCATCCTCCCCTGAGAGCTTTTATAAACTTAATTTTAAAACGTATTTCATGAATATAGATTTTAAAAAACAACAAAGTAAAAAAGCCGATAAAAAAGCCAAAGACATGACGCTTGAAGAACTGCGCGCTCAGATGGAGCGGTTTAAAAAAAGCGGCATAAACACCAACCCCATCCAGACGGAAATATACAAACGCTCTTCCCTGGCCTTCTCGTGTTTAGTCTTCGTTATTCTTGGGGCGCCATTTGCCATGATCACGAAACGGCGCGAGAAATCCCTGAACTTTGGATTTGCTTTTTTGATAGTAGCCGTCTATTACCTCGCCTTGATAGGCTTTGAAGCCTTGAGCATTGAAGGGGTCGTGCCGCCCTTGATAGCCATGGGCGCCCCTGACATTATTTTCGGCGCTCTTGGGGCCGTCTTACTCTATAAAACATGCTTATCCTAGACAGATACATCATAAGGAACTTCATAAAAGCCTTTGCGTCATGCCTTATTTTCTTTATCTCGCTGTATATTATCATTGACGTATTTTCGGCTATCTCGGAGATCTTAAGGAACCATCCGCCGCTGATCAAAATATTTGAATTTTACATCTATTCCATACCGCTCATATTCACACAGACTTCTCCTATGGCAACGCTCCTGGCCACCCTATTTACTCTGGGCCACTTTAATCAAAACAACGAGATCATCGCCATGCGGTCAAGCGGCTTAAGTATTTATGAGATCGTGCGGCCTATAATCTTATTCGGGTTCCTCTTAAGCCTAAGCATATTCCTGGTCAATGAGAACATAACGCCTCAGGCCCAAAAGATGAGCAAGTTCATCAGGTCAAACTACATTGACAAGTCGCCTGACAAGATGATTGACAGACCCATAGACAACGTCGCGGTATATGGCTTTAACAACAGGCTATTTTTCATCAACAAACTCTATCCCAAATCCAATACCATAGAAGGCCTGACGATATTAGAGCACGACAAAAACCAGAACGTTACGGCAAAAGTCTACGCGGAAAAAGCCGTCTGGAGGAACAACCGGTGGGTACTATACCAGTGTTTTATATACCGCATGGGAGACGAAAAACAGATAAAAGGCGAACCGCTGTATTTTTCAGATACCACTTTTAAGATTGAAGAGACGCCGCAAGATTTTATGCGGCAGAACATCCCGGTTGAAAACATGAACGCGAAAGAATTAAGCAATTATATAGCCAGGCTGTCCGAGAGCGAAAACTCAAGTGTCGTAAAAAGACTCAAAGTAGACCTTTTTCAGAAGACCTCTTTTCCGTTCACGAGCCTTATCATAATACTTTTAGGCATTCCGTCTTCCATCGTCATACAACGCCGGGCTGTTGCTTTTTCTTCCATAGGCCTGTGCATCGGCATCAGCTTTATCTTTTATGTCTTATTTTCAGTCAGCCTCGCTTTAGGCAAAGCAGGCGCCATACCTCCCATCATGGCCGCATGGATAAGCCACGTCATATTCGGAAGCGCGGCGCTTTACTTCATATCCAGAATACCGTAAAAAACGATCAGTTGATGTACACGCGGGGAACGCGGGGAGAGATCCAGCAGACCACTTCATAGGGAATGGTGCGGCATAGAGCGGCTATTTCTTCAACGCGTATCTTGTGGGCGCCTTGAGAACCGACCAGGACTGCCTCATCCTCTATTCTGATACCTTTGACACAACTCACGTCAACCATAGTCTGGTCCATGCAGACGACACCCACCACAGGACAACGCACGCCTCTTATAATAACGTGGCCTTTGTTGGAAAGCAGGCGGTTATAACCGTCGCCGTAACCCACCGGCAAGATCGCTATGACCGCTTCTTTGTCTGTAACATAAGTCCTGCCATAGCTAATAGACCTTCCCTTAGCGACTTTTTTTAAGTAGGCCACCTTCGTTTTAAAACTCAAAACAGGCTTTAGGCCTATCTTGCCTAAAAGCTCATCCTTAGGATGCAGGCCGTAAAGTGCCAAGCCCGGCCGGACTAAATTAAAATGGGCGTCTTTAAATCCTATGACAGCCATTGAATTAGCCGCATGTTTTATGGGAATGACAACACCTCTTATCTGAAGCCTGTTTACCAAAACGCAAAAAGCGGTTATCTGGGACTTTGTGAATGCCTCATCGCTGTCAGCGCTTGGAAAATGCGTATAAAGGCCTTCTATAATAAGATTACCCAGGGAACAGAGCGCAATGATGAATTCTTCGGCTTCCTCGTGCCACACACCCAACCGGCCCATGCCCGTATCTATCTTAACATGGACGTTCGCCTTCTTCTTTAAACGCCGGGCTGCCGCATTCAATGTCTTGGCCGCATTAAGATCCGCCACAGTCACCGTGATGTTGTTTTCCAGGACAGTTTCTATGTCCTGCCTCAAGAAAACTCCGAGATTAAGGACAGGCTTACGCGCAAAGTGTTTCCTGAGCACCAGCGCTTCATCAATACAAGCTACCCCAAGATAGTCTATGCCGCATTCTATTAATTTCCGCGAGACTTCCACAATGCCGTGGCCGTAGGCATTGGCTTTCACAGCAGCCATCACCTTGGTGCCTTTAGACAGCCTGCTTTTTAAAAACCTGTAATTTGAAGCGAGCGCCGAAAGGTCTACTTCAACCCAAGTCTGACGTGAAAAAGATGGTTTATGCATGGCTAACCTGACAATCCTGCGCATAGAGATAACTGGCCGACAACTTAAAACAATCAACCGACTTTTTCAATCTAAAACTCTCAAGCGTAAGCGAAGTAATGCTTTCGGGCGTAGGATACCAGAACCGTTGAGCAATGAACCGGGGATCCTTTACCTTAGCTAAAATATCCCCTCTATAAAGATCAATAGCATCTCCGGTAAACACCATAGAGCCGGCCGTTTTTTGCAATAGATCAGGCACTGACAAGAGAGCGTCTTTACTAACCGGCCCTGTTATATCATAAAAACGGCTGTAGACGTTTGACCTCTTGGCATCCACCATAACGCACAAGCGCCCCTTTTTATACGGGGCATTGTTAAAAGCTATAGCGTCTAAGCTTGAAAAAACAAGGCATGGCTTCTTTAAGGCGTAGCTCAAGCCCTTGATAATGCTTAAGCCGATACGTAAACCCGTGAAAGAACCGGGCCCTACGCCTACGCCGAAATAATCAACGGCGCCTATTTCCAGGCCGGATCTTTTTAAGCATTCGGATATAAGAGCGGCGAGCCTGTCGGCGCGGCCTTTTTCAAAAAGGCGCCTGCATCCGTGCACCTTGCCGTATTTGCCCCTGATGGCAACAACTGAATACTTAGTGGAAGTATCTATGGAAAGAAAATTCATTATAGTAAAATTACCTAAATATCTTTCATCCTCCTGCCGCGCTCCACATCCTCGGATGTGGCAAGAAGTTTTTCTAAAGCGATGACGAGGTAGCTCTTGCTGAAGACCTGGGGATAACTCTTATCAAAGACCCCCCAGGATAATGAAAGTTTTATCTTATAGACAAGAAAATTCTTGGAAATACCGGCATAATTAGGCAGCCTGTTGGTATTATACCCCATAGACTCTCTTAAACGCATCTGTATACAAGGTAACGGAAGAAATTCACCCTGTAACCCGGAATAGGCAACACCTACTATAACATCGCGCCCCTTGTAACTACCCTTGAGCACTTCTTTCTCGTAAACGAACGGGATCCTTGTCTTGGCTATAGCCCTTCCTCCCAGTATCTCAGAGCCCATTTTAAAAAAATTCTCAATAAGCGCATTGACGCGATAGAGCCACCAGACGACCAAAGCCACAAAAATAGCGCCTATGGCTGTTAATATGTATTTTGTATATATGTCCATGGTTTGACTCGTTTCAAAAACCGCGTTAGATCAACCGCTCTGCCGCAAAACCTGATAGATCGCCTGCTTTGCCCAAGCACAAAAAACTCTATCCTCAAACATCCTTTCGGCAGGAGCAACTGCTTTATCTTATCAGCCCACTCAATAACCGATACACCGCCCGCCGACATAAATTCAAACAAGCCGATATTTTCTAGATCTCGCGCGTGGTTCAAACGGTAGAGATCAAAGTGATAAATAGGCAAGCGGCCGGGATATGTTTTAAGTATAACAAACGAGGGACTGCAAACATAGATTTTTTTTAAGGTACCCAGGCCGTGAGCGAGCCCTTTTACAAAGACCGTCTTGCCGCTGCCAAAATTTCCCACGAGTGCCAGACAATCATTCTTTTTAATATTCGCGGCTATCTTAACAGCCAGGCCTAATGTCTCTTTTTCGCTGTTTGAAACAAATGTCACGGTCTTTTGCGCATCAGAAATGCTTGAAGCCATCGCAGCCCACCTCTTCTACCTCGCCCCGGCGCGTCATCATGCACACGCCGCTAAAAAGATCTGTCATCCTTCCGATAGGATAAAATGGCATTTTTATCTTTTTCTTGTTTACCATTGATAATAATCTCAAAGAATCCTGCGGCGATAGCGTAAACAAGAGCTCAAAATCCTCGCCGTCAAAAAGGGCATTCTTTATTTTGGTGACCCCTTGCTCCATGGGTATCTTGTTCTCAAATATAATGGCTCCCAAAGCGCTCGCGGAGCTTAATCGGTTAAGGTCTACGCCCAACCCGTCAGATAGGTCTATCATAGACGTCACCCTAAAATTCTTGACCAAAAAACGGGACTCTTTTAAGCGAGGCTCAAACGTC
>JAZDLG010000054.1:0-7100 GCA_043802125.1 Candidatus Omnitrophota bacterium | reverse complement strand
CTGAACCTGCACTCCAATACGCCCTTGGCGTCACCTACGAAAAAATAGACGCGGCAGGCAATGAGCGTATTTTAAAATATGTTAACGCAAGGAAGTTTCTCAAGGCCTTGGCCATTACGTTCACCCTGTTCTTAAGCGTGGCACTTGTGTGGGCCGGTTTTTATAATGCGAAGCTGCGTTACGCGAATGAAAAGCTACTTATGAGCTTATCTGAGAATATCACGTATCAAAGGATGCTGCGTAAGGGGAGCGAATCCCTTAAGTCTCAGATAGAGGAGACTGAGTTCCTCTTGTCTCAGTCTGAGCGCAAGACCGAAATACTGGAGCGCAGGCTATTGGAGGTAAGTCAGGACGACAGAGAGGCTACTGCCAGATTAAAGGGCACTATTGATCTTTTCAAAAAATATCAGGATAAGATCAGGCAGGATCTATCAGGGCTCGTGGCTAAGAAAGTCAAAGTGGATGTCGACGTGACCGTCAAGACGCAGGAGGCCTCCTTGTTAGAGAAAAAGATCTTAGATAAGCTATACAGATGGCTCTTGGCCCATCAGAACAACAATCCAGGCCGGGTGGCTAGTTTTGAGGGAGATAAAGACATAACGGACTGGGGTTTTACCTATGACCAGGCGCTGGCTGTCATGGCTTTTACTAAAGCCGGGGATCTGGACAACGCCCGCAATATTTTAGAGTTTTACCGGAGAGCGCAAAGGGACGCATCAGGCGGATTTGCGAACGCTTATTACGTTTCTACCGGCGATATATCTGAATTCGTATCGCACGCCGGCCCCAATATATGGCTGGGCTTGGCAGTCTTGCAGTATAGCCGCCAGACCGGCGATATGAGGTATATGGGCCTGGCGCGCGACATCGCCCGATGGCTTGAGACAATAAAAGACAGCGAAGGCGGCCTAAAAGGCGGAAAGGCATTTTCGTGGTATAGCACCGAACATAACCTTGATGCTTATGCTTTTTATAGCCTGATGAATGAGCTGACCAAGGAGGATGTTTATAAGAAGCGCGCGTCCGAGACACTTGTGTGGCTTAACAGGAACGCCTATTCAAAGGTCGCTCTACCGGTTGTCAAAAGGGGCAAGGGCGACGCGACCATAGCTACCGATACATATGCCTGGTCTATAACAGCCGTGGGGCCGCAGACCCTTAAAGATTCCGGCATGGACGCGGACGCTATTATGGATTTCGCGTTGGCCCAATGCAGCGTTTCAGTTGAGTATAAAAAACCGGAAGGCTCTTTTGTCAACGTCAAAGGGTTTGATTTTGCCAAACACCAAAATCTGGCCAGAGGCGGCGTTGTCTCCTGCGAGTGGACAGCCCAGATGATATTGGCGCTTAAGATAATGGCAGGCTATTACCTCGGCCGAGGCCACGAAGAGAAAGCCCTTTATTACAGCCGTCTGGGCGATGAATATACTTCAGAGCTGAGCAAGATGATCGTCTCAAGCCCTTCTCCGGTAGGTCAGGGAGATTTTTGCCTGCCGTATGCCTCGCACGAATTTGCGGATACGGGGCATGGTTGGAGGACGCCCAAAGGCTCAAGGACCGGCTCTGTCGCGGCCACTGCCTACACTATTTTAGCCATTGATGGATTTAATCCGCTGCGGTTTAATAAATGATTGAAAATTATCTTGTATTTATATATCACTATGATATACTTTTTGTGGAGGTGAAAATATGACTATCACGATGAACAAAGAACTGCTTATCAGGATGCCCGCCCCTTTATACAACAAGGTCAAAAAGGTTTGCGGCCACCGCTATAAATCCTTATCGGCTTTTATCAGGGATCTCTTGATCGAAGGATTGGATGATTACTTGACAGAGGAAGAGCGCAAAAAAATCACCCATGGGGAAAAAGAATATCTGCAAGGCAAAGGAACGAGTTGGAGAGCGATAAAACGTGGATAAATTTGAAATTATCCTGGTTTCAGATGCGCTCAAATTCTATAAACATTGTCCTGCGGGATTAGCCGAACGCTTAAATAAGTGCTTTGAGGCATTAGAGAACAATCCTTTCTTTAGTCCACACATCAAACGACTCCGTGACGAAGAGAAACGTTACCGATACCGAATTGGTGATTATCGCGTTATTTATACCGTTGATAAAGAAGCTAAAAAAGTTATTGTGACGCTCATCGCGCCACGTTCATCTGTTTATAGAGGCTCTTAAGCCGCCAACCCTATTGTTCAGGGATTTATCTCGGCAGTAATGAAAATTCCACAGAAGCAGCTTTTTAATATATACGAGGGGCTTTATAAACATTTCGGGCCGCAGCGCTGGTGGCCGGCAGATTCTGCTTTTGAAGTAGTGGTGGGCGCTATTTTGACACAGAACACTTCATGGGCGAATGTAGAGCGCGCGATAGCCAATCTGAAAAAGGCGCGTTGCCTCACTTTTCAAAAGATGCGGCGCCTTGATGACAAAAAACTGGCCCGCCTGATAAGGCCGGCCGGTTATTACAATATTAAAGCTAAGCGTCTTAAAAATTTTTGCGAGTTTTTTAATAAAAATTACGCGGGCAGTTTCAGGCGCATGAAACGCAAAAGTGTTGCTCGGCTTCGCCAAGAACTGCTTAACGTAAACGGTATCGGCCCTGAAACAGCGGATTCCATACTTCTTTACGCTTTGGAAAAACCTGTTTTCGTTGTGGATGCGTATACCAGGCGCATAATGTCCAGGCACCGTCTGTTAGGCCAGGGGGACGGATATGATGCCATACAGGGTCTTTTTATGGAGAGCCTGCCTGCCAACGCCGGCCTTTTTAACGAATACCACGCGTTGTTAGTCAGATGCGCCAAAGAGTTGTGCAAAAAGAAAAAAGAAAATTGCAAAGTTTGTCCCTTGAACACATGAAATCAGGCATCGTAGCTATAATCGGCAGGCCAAATGTGGGCAAATCAACGCTTTTGAACAAGCTCGCCGGCGAGAAGGTGGCCATTGTCTCTGCTGTTCCTCAGACGACGCGTAACCAGATACGCGCCATATTGAATGAACAGAGGGGGCAGGTCGTTTTCCTGGATACTCCCGGCATGCATGTTACAAAACACGCCCTGGACCGCGCGATGATAGCGGCTATCAACGATTCTTTGGAAGGCGTTGACGTTGTCTTGCATCTTGTTGACGCTACGGAACGCGTAGGCGAAGAAGAAGAGATGGTAATGGAGAGGCTGCGCGGCATAAGGACACCCATTATTTTAGGCCTTAATAAGATAGACCGCGGCCCAAAGCATATAGAAGATTATATTTTAGCCTGGGAGAGAAAAATAGGAAAAAAATTAAGCGAGGCTACGGAACGTATTATGCCTATCCCTTTATCCGCTCTTACCGGGACGAACATTGATAAACTCTTAGATGAGGTCTTCAGGCGCCTGCCCGAGGGAGAGCCTCTGTATCCCGAAGATATCTTAACGGATTTCCCGCGGCAGTTGACCATACAGGATTGTATCCGCGAAAAGCTGCTCTCATACCTTAAAGAAGAAGTCCCTTTTTCCATGGCGGTGTTCGCCGAGGAGATCGTTGAGCGGAGCGCCAAGCTTACCTATGTGAAAGCTGCTATTTTAGTGGAGCGTGATTCGCAGAAGGCTATTGTCATCGGAAAGAACGGCGAGCATTTAAAAAAGTCCGGCGAGTTAGCGCGCAAGGAACTGGAAAATATCTATAATAAAAAGTTTTACCTTGACCTCTGGGTCAAAGTCAACAAAGATTGGAAGCAGGACGCCGAGTTGCTTAGGCAAATCGGCTATATTTTATAATGACAGCGAAAGGCCGCGCATGATCAATAAAAATCGCCTTATTAAATTGACGCAGGACTTGTTGCGCATAAACTCGGAAAACCCTCCGGGGAATGAAGCAGCTATCGCGCGTTTCGTATCGGGATATTTGAAAAAAATAGGCATTAGGCCGAAGATTATCGGTTTTTATCCTAACCGCGATAATGTCCTGGCGGTTTTGCCCGGACGAAAGTCAAAAAGACCGCTTTTGATAACTCCGCATCTGGATACGGTTCCCGCGGGCAAAGGTTGGCGATTCGGGCCCTTTTCCGGCACAATATCCGGCGGCAAAATATTCGGCAGAGGGGCTACGGACTGTAAAGGCAATCTGGCTGTTGCTCTTGAGGCGATGCAAAGCCTGCTTGAAGATAATGTCCATCTGGACAATGACATTATTTTTCTTGCCACTGCAGATGAAGAGGCCGGTTCAGGCAAGGGCCTTATTCCTTTTCTTGACAGAGGTATTGTCAGGCCGGCGTATGCCGTTATTTTAGACTCGGATGAATTCAACATCATTACCGCGCAGAAAGGCCTCATACATTTTAAAGTCAAAGTGGCAGGGCTAAAGGCGCACGGCGCTTACCCCCAACGCGGGGTCAATGCCATTGAGCACGCGCTAATGCTTATCGGCATTTTGAAGAAGATGAAGTTTAAAGCCTATCGCAGGCACAGCCTTTTAAAACCACCAACCATCAATATCGGCACTATCCGCGGCGGAGACAAGGTCAATATGGTGGCTGATTGGTGCGAGTTTGAGGTGGATCTTCGTTTCTTGCCCGGGATGGAAGCGCAAAAGATCTTAACAGGCATTAAAAAAGGCCTTGCTAAAGCAAGACCAAAAGTCAATTTTACTATCCAGCCTGAGGATATTCAGCAGCCGTATGAGATAGGGCGTAAACATCCTTTGGTTGAGTCTTTGAAAAAGGCATCTTACGGTATCGTCAGGCGCTCTGACGTCAAGGGAAGCGAGGGCGCGACAGTCATAACTTTTTTCAAAAAGAAGAATATTCCCGCGGTGGCCACGGGTTACGGCGCGAAAGGCTGCGCTCATGCGACGGATGAATATGTCCGCGTCAATGATCTATACCGCGGCGCCCGGGTATTAGAACGGTTCATCAAGATATTTGATGTTGATGAATTGATAAAAAGAGTATAGAATATCACGCATGAAATCCATACGCGTCATAAAAAAGCCAAGGCTCAAAGATCCTATCCTGGTCGCGGCATGGCCGGGCATGGGTGATGTGGCCCTAAAGGCCGCTTTATACCTTAAGGACAAGTTGGGCGCCATTGAGTTTGCCGAGATGTCGTCGCTGGATTTTTTCAATCCTTCCGGTGTGTGGATAGATAACAGCCTTATTAATGCCCCGCAATATCCTATCGGTAAATTTTATTTTTATAAAAATCCGGGCCAAGGCCCGGGCTCTGGCCCGAACCCGGGCTCTGATATAGTCATCTTTATTTCCGATGCCCAGCCTTTTTTAGAGAAGGGCTACGAGTACGCCAATGAGATCGTTGAGTTCGTTATTACCTTGAAAGTCAAGCTCGTCTATACATTTGCCGCGATGCCTCTGCCCATTGAACATACGGAGACGCCGGATGTCCATGTGGCAGCCACTAAAAAAGAGATATTAGATGATTTCGCTAAGCTTAACTTAAAGACTATGCCCACAGGGCAGATCAGCGGGCTAAACGGCCTTATCCTTGGAGTAGCAAAAGAAAGAGGCATAGACGGCGTCTGTCTTTTAGGAGAGATCCCTCTTTATACCATCCAGATAGAAAATCCTCTTGCGTCGCTGGCAGTCCTATCTATCCTGGCCAAGGCCTTGAAGATACCGCTGGATCTATCCGAGCTGCAAAAACATGCTGACCAGGTCAGCCAGGAAATAGAGCATTTGATAGAATATCTAAAGAATCCCGGGGAAGAAGAAAGGCCTATTGATCAGAAAGAGATAGATACCTTGAAAAAAGGCCTTGCAGATTCGCCGGGCCTGCCAGATTCAGCCAGGTACAAGATAGAAGAGCTTTTCAAGCAAGCCAAAAAAGACTTATCCCGCTCCATGGAACTCAAAAAGGAATTGGATAAATGGAACGTCTACGATCAGTACGAAGATAGTTTCCTTGACCTGTTCAAAAAGCCGCTGAAGAAAAACAATTAAATGACGGCGTAAGTTATGGAGTGTTTTTAGCGACATAACTTACTTGCCGGAATTTATCCCGTCACCTGCAAGCGAATGTCTTTGAAATTCGCGCAGCAGTTTGGTGATCGGGATCTATCATGGTGCTTTAGATCCCCGCAAAACCCGCGGTGGTCCCGCTGACGCGGGATTTCACTAAAATTGACAATGTGGTATTCTAATTTCACTGAATAGGTATATTAAGGTGTTCTAGATCCCCGCAAAACCCGCGGGGATTTCGCTGGATTACTACATTATGGTGCTCAAGCTTATCCTCTGCGACCTCGGGAACGTCTTGGTCAACTTTGACCACCGCATCGCCGTCCGCAAGATCATGCCGTTTACTCAGAAAGGTTTTGATGAAGTTCATCAACTTTTCTTTGATTCTAAGCTAACAAAAGATTTTGAAGAAGGCAGGCTTAAGCCGCGGGATTTTTTCAGACGCCTGTGCCGCATCCTTGGTATAAAGAATATAAGCTTTGATAGATTTGTCCCCATTTGGAACGAGATATTCTCCGATAACAAACCAATGGCCGCGCTGTTAGGCGCCCTTAAGAAAAGGCATAAGTTGTATCTGATATCAAACATAAACAAACTGCATTACGATTATATCGCCGGAAAATTCGGCCGTTACATCGGCCTTTTTGATAAATGCTATCTTTCTTACGAGGTTGGGTTTCGCAAGCCGCACGTTGATATTTACCGTAAAGCTATGCTGGGAGCGAATGTCAAGCCGCAGGAATGCCTTTACATAGACGACCGCGCCGATCTTATTAAAGAAGCAAAGAAACTGGGCCTCAGGCCCATCCTTTTTAAAAATGTCAGCGATCTTAAAAAACAATTAAGAAAGATGAAGGTGTCTTTTTGAGCTCCGATGCCGTTTTAAAAGTCTCCGGTCTTAGTAAATATTTCGTTAATGGTCTTTTGTGGAATGCACAAAAGATCATCGCTGTGGACGGCCTGGATTTCAGCCTTGAGCGTGGCGAGATATTCGGCCTCCTGGGGCCTAACGGCGCGGGAAAGACAACGACGCTTAACATGCTGGCCGGCATTATGAAGCCGTCTTCGGGCTCCATTGATATTTTCGGAAGCCCGTTCTTTCCGGGAAAGATTGCGCCATTAGCCAAGATAGGGTAT
>JAZDLG010000031.1:0-3451 GCA_043802125.1 Candidatus Omnitrophota bacterium | reverse complement strand
GGCGATACCGATATATTGTCTGAGGCTAATTATTTCGCGGGCGCCAGCTACGCCAATCTGTTTGATTTTTTGACGGCCAAGAAGAACTTCAGCGCCATTGTTGAAAAATACAAAGGAAGCAAATATTATGAGGACGCATATTTGGGTCTTGGCGATGTGGAGCTTCTTGGGGAGAATCTTTACGAGGCATTGAAGGCCTATACCGGATTTTACATAACCAATCCTTCCAAAAAGAGGCTCGCTACCCTGTATTTCAGGTTATCAGAGGTCAACCTGAAATTGGGCAATAAGGAGGAGTATAAAAAATATTTACAAAAGCTGCAGGCGGAATTCCCTCTTTCGTTTGAAGCCAGGGACTCAAAGAGGCTTTTAGGGCATGACGTTTATTATACCTGTCAGGTCGGAGCTTTTACGAATTATGACAACGCGGAAAAGTTTATCGCCGGGCTCAAAGCTAAAGGCTATGAGGTATACTCCGTGCTTTGCATGCTCGCGGACAAGAGGCTATGCCGTGTCAGAATAGGAAAATTCAAGACGCTCGCTGAAGCTGAAGACCTTAAACAGAGGCTTGAAAAAGACGGCTATTTAGTCAAGATCTTTCCTTAGATTATCCCCAAGGAGTTATGGAAAAGGTTGTTTTTCTTGTTGGGCCCACCGGCGTCGGCAAGACAGAGGTGGGTTTGAAACTTGCAACTCTTCTGCCTGTTGGATTTATTTCCGCGGATTCCATGCAGGTCTACAGGGGCATGGATATCGTAACGGATAAGTTGCCCGAAGTTACGCGAAAGAAATATCCTCATTACCTCGTAGACATCCTTGAGCCGAGCCAGGAATACAATGTGGCTGATTTTTGTTCATCCGCGCGCGCTGCCATAAAGGAGATCTTAAATTCAGGGTCGCTGCCTGTTGTCATCGGAGGCACGGGCTTATACGCGGATTCTCTTCTTTACGGTATTTTCCAGGATGCCTGTAAGAACGAAGAGCTAAGGATGAGCTTTAATGCCCAGGCAAAGGAAAAAGGGATAGCGCATCTTTACGACAGGTTGGAAAAAATAGACCCCGAGTCTGCCCGAAAGATCAGCAAAAACGACCTGCGCAGGATCATCCGGGCTCTTGAAGTCTACGAGATGACGGGCTCGCCGATCTCAAGGTTACAGAAGGAGCGGACAGGATTAAGAGAAGAATATAATGTCCTTTTGTTCGGTTTAAGAAGGGAGAGGCAGGAGCTTTATCGCAGGATAGATCAACGCGTTGATTTTATGGTCAACGCAGGCCTCTTGGCTGAGATACGCAGGCTGTTACAAAAAAGATTGAGCTCTACAGCTGCCTATTGCATCGGGGTGCGTGAGGTAGGCGGTTTTTTAAAAGGTGAATATGACTTAGCTTACGCTGTGAGTCTTATTAAAAGGAATTCCCGCCGTTTCGCCAAGAGACAGATGACCTGGTTTAACAAGAATAAAGATATAGAGTGGATCGATGCTAAAGACGCTCAAGATCCGTCATTGGCCGCGCAGAGCATCTATAAGAGAATAATAGAGAGCTAAGAAAATGGAAAAAGCGCTTTTAGTCACAGTAAAAATGGAACACGATAAAGCGACGGAGGATGTTCTTGAGCGCGAGCGCGAATTGACGGAGTTGGCGAAGACCGCGGGCGCTGTTGTTGTCGCCAGTGACATATGCCAACGTGATAAAACAACGGCAGACCTATATATAGGTAAAGGAAAGGCTGAAGAGCTGGCAATCGCGGTCAAGGCAAAGGATATACGCTGCGTCATTTTTAATAATGACCTTACCGGCACGCAGCACCGCAATCTGGAAAAGATGATGGAGGTTAAGGTTATTGACAGGACACAGCTTATTTTAGACATCTTTGCCAGGCGCGCCAAGAGCCCCGAGGGTAAGGCTCAGGTTGAGTTGGCGCAATTGCAGTATCTTCTGCCGCGTTTGAGCGGCAAAGGTGTAGAGCTTTCAAGGCTCGGCGGCGGCATAGGCACAAGAGGCCCTGGTGAACAAAAATTAGAGCAAGACAGGCGTCGCGTCAGGGAGAAGATCCTGCGCGTAAAGAAAGGCCTCAAAGACATAGAGAACAGGCGCAATACTATGCGCGAAAGGCGCGATGAATTTTCATTGCCTACGGTTGTTTTTGTAGGTTACACGAGCGCCGGTAAGTCCACGCTTTTTAACGCGTTGAGCGGCAGTTCCCAGCCGGTAAGTAAGGGGCTTTTTACAACGCTTGACCCTCTTTTGAGAGCCATTGTTTTATCTAATCATCAGAAGGTCGTTATTTCAGATACCGTAGGTTTTATCAGGGATCTTCCGCACCATCTTATTGAAGCTTTTAAAGCCACGCTTGAAGAGGTGACACAGGCTGACCTTTTGATCCACGTCCTGGATATAAGTTCTCCAAAAGCCCAGGACCATTTTTATTCCGTATGCCAGGTTTTAGAGGAGCTGGGAGCTTCAGATAAGAAGATCATCCTTGCGCTCAATAAGACAGATCAAATGGAGACTGAGGGCCAGCTTGAACGCGCTGTGCGTGACTACCCTGACGGCGTGTCCATCTCAGCTCTTAAGCATTACAATTTAGACAAACTTTTAAAAAAAATGGAGGAGTCACTATCTACTTTTTGCTGTGATGTAAAGCTGTTTGTACCTTTGGGGAATATGGAGTTGGTTCGTCTCATATATCGCGAAGGCAAGGTCCGGGATATCCATTACAGCCAGGACGGCGTCCGCATAGAAGCCACCCTGCCTGTGGTAAGCTCCGATAAATTGAGAAAATTTATTATTATATGATATAATTATTTTTACCAAAATAGGAGAGGATATGAAAACTACGTTCAATGTAAGCCATATTGAAGAAAATTCCATTATCAGGGACCACTTCCAGGATCGGGCGATGAGATTGCAAAAATACCTTAAGCGTTATAAGGATGATCTAGTGTATCTTCATGGAACGCTGGACAAGAACCCTCACAAGGCCGAGTTTTATGCGTCTTTGAGCCTGTATTTACCCTCGGTGACATTGCATTGCCGGGAGCGCGCGGGTGATTACGCCTTAGCCCTTAATCTGGCATTTTTAGACATCGCGCGCCAGATAGAAAAGCATACGGATAAGTTGATCAGAGAAAAGAGGCGCAGAGTCAGGTAATACCTTCAGGTAAATATTGACAAAGAAAAGAATCATGGTATTATAAAAAATTTAGCACTCATGAACACAGAGTGCCAGGTATAAGCAAGGAGTGACAGAAATGCCCAGGACAGCTGACCATGATTCAAGGAGAAAAGAGATATTGCTTGCGGCTATAGAGCTCTATTTGAATTCGGCGCAACCAATATCTTCAGCCATCCTGCGCAAAGCGCGTAGAATAGACCTGAGCTCTGCCAGCGTCAGGAATGTATTTTCTGAATTAGAAGACGTTGGTTACCTGACGCATCCTCACACGTCCGC
>JAZDLG010000020.1:0-34057 GCA_043802125.1 Candidatus Omnitrophota bacterium | reverse complement strand
TTAAGGGACAATGATGAATCCATAAAAAATGGCATTCAAGCAACCGTTTACAGAAAAATGCTATTTTATCATTCTGATGATAGACGAGAAGAGGCAAAGGCACTTGCAGCAAAGATAATCGAATTATTTGTTATAGAGCGGCATTCCTCTGAGGAGCAATCCGATTCCGATACCAAGGTAATAAAGGGATTTTCAAAAGATGGCAGATGGGATGCAGATACTGGCTCAAGCCCGTTAGCTTTCCTGCGAGCTAAGAGCTATGAGCTACAAGCTGAAGAATCTACCGCCTCCTCGCCGGTGGGGGTGGGCCATCGATTTATAGATAAAAAAGAAATTATGGATCTGTTAAAAATCACCCAACTTGAGGAATTCAATGATACAGATTTTGGAATCGCTGCGAAATTTGCCGATGAAATATCATCTCTTCCGGATGTTAACAAAATTATGATTGTGGGCGATAGTGCGGGATATCGGCCTTTAATTTTAATGCCCCAAGGTTATAATATTACTTTTGTTGAGTGTTCAGAATACAAGATCAGAGAACTTATAAAGCTAAAAGAAAACTTTGAACAAACTTTGGCAAGAAGCGGTATTGAAAGAGAGTTAAAGTTACAAGGAATAAACGGAGAATTCGGCATTTTAGACATTAAGAAACACAGGCTGGAAAAAGGGAGTTTTGACTTAATTACGCTCATTGATTTAGTGGGTAGATATGTTCGAGGAGAACCCAGGCAATGGCTTCTTAAAGCAAAAAAGCTCCTAAAACCGAAAGCTTATCTCATTATTGATGAGCGTACCATGACCATTACGGGGGAAACAATTATGGATTGCCTCCGTATAATTTTCCCGAGTTGTCAGAGATTACATAAACCTGAAATAGTATTCCGCGGAGACTATAAATATGAAGATATTTCCAATATCCCGCTCATCAGCAGAAACGGTTTCTATTTTGCTGGAAACCCCGCCTCCTCGCCGCTCGCTGTCGGGGAACAGTTCCGCCGCAGTTCTTCACTTATCAACGGGTTAGATGGAAACGGTCTTAAAGGTATTACCCGCAAAGACAATGAAGGCACTCAGCAGACAAGTAGCCCCATACATTCACGGCGCGGGAGAAGAACAGACATTATGTCGCCTGCAACTTCAGAGAAACTGTCTGAACTGGGGCCCTGCGCTCTTTTTGATAAAGCGAGATTATACGGGTTAGTTGAGACATTTAAAACCAGCCTTGATTCCGTTGACGAACATCGGTATATGATTTCTCTTTACGGAAATATCTTAGACTACTTCACCGCCTATGGCAAGACAGGGCTTTTTAAAGAAGCAGAGCATCTTAGTTCTCTCTTAATCCAGCAAAGCGATGCCACTACCCTCAAGCATGTTTTTTCTCAAGCCGCCTTTTCCTTTGAAGAATGGAATGATGTCTTGTCACTTCTGAATACACAGATCGAGAATTCGCCGCCCAACATATTCTTGCATCTGCAGAAGGTTCTTATGTTGGATTTTCTTCTCGAAGCGAATTACGCGCAATATGAGACAGAGCTTTCAAAAACAAGCGACAAAATCGTAAATATCAATTTGAACTTCGACAACGAATACCTGCGTAAGGCCTGGTGGCTGACAATCTTCCTGATAAGCACGCGGACCGCTTTAGAAAAGATCCGTCATCTGAAAGACAATAAAGATCCCGGTGAACTGCTGGCGCTCCGACAGGCCATCCTTACGGCGTATCCTCCAATCAGCACAGATGGGATTTTGATGGCCAATTTTGCGATATCCAGCGAACTCTTCGATATCGCCATTTTCTTGAGGCATCAAGAAGAAATTTACAGTAGCAAAGAGTGTTTAGAGGCGGCCAGGTTATTCGCGAATGAGCTTCTTCGGTTGCCATACAATCTCAAAGGGCTGGAGATCAGGCCGTTTATACGCTCTCTGGATGAAGAGTTGAGAGCCGTAGAACAATTAATATCCGTTCAGGAGCATAGTTTTGATACAGGTTTTTCCTCTTCGCCAATCAAGGTTGCATTACCGCTGGCCTTAGATTCAGTCCGCAGTCGACAGTCCACAGACCGCAGTTTACCAGCCGTGGACCGTAGACCATGGACCGTGGACGATAAGAGCGCCTCGCCGTTGAAGTCCTTCAGCTCACCTCTAAAGAAAAATATAATTTCCTTGTTTTCTTTTATTCTTATTGTTATGTACTCGGGAATATCTGATTTTACCGCAGGCGCTTTACATTCACTTTTCCGCCATACAAATGTCAATATTCTTTCTGTAACCCCTGCTTTCGCGCAGAAATTAACAGCAAGCCAACAACCGCAATCTCGGACGCTTTTCCAAAAGGCAGCCCGCTTAAATAGAGATATAGAAATTCTGGAGAAAAAACTAAAAACATTAAGTGCCCGAGAAAATAAATTCTTAGACAAGATATGGGTTATAAACACTTCAGATTCTCCTGGAAAAATAAGAAGGGTGCTTGGTGATGAGCTTAAAAAGTTTTTTGGAAAAGGGAAAAACCTGCCGCTAGACTCACTGAAGGATGAACTTACTCAAGCCATTATTGAGGAGATAAGATCGATCGATAAAGCAAAAGAACGGTTACAAAAAGAAAAAGAGCCATGGCAAGAGAAATTCGATGATTTGTTAATTAAAATGACAGCCGTGTTAGATTACAAAGGATTAATCAGGGCGATGCTGAATCATCCGGCTGTCAAAATCATAAAAGAGAAAGGAAGTGATCCCAAATATGTAAATATTCCGGAGCATGTCATTAATGCGTATTTAGCTATAGCTTTTGCGAAGGTTTTAGAAATGCCATATTACGAAGTGCCGGAAGAAATCGGGCCAAGCCGCAATTACTTTGAGGACTTAGTAAATAGGATTTACAAGAAACATCCCGAAGATGTTGTTATGGAGCTTCATGTAGATACAAGCGATACGCAAAAGTTGATGAGCAGGATGTACCCTGCAAGTATCTCACGGGACGGTCTTAGATTTAGCAAAGTATTAAAAGTTGACAATGGCTCAATAGTTTTTGAAGTATGGCCTGAAATTACTTCAGACTTATTGGATCTGCCAAAAACCAGTTTATTAGAATTTTGCGATGGAAATAGGCTTTTCAGGCTTGATGGTAAAGAATTTATAGAACGTTTTATCAAAGCTATAAGGTTAATTCTAGACTATGTTAATGATGGAAACATCGTTTTGGTGGGTGGCCACGGTGGATTAAGCGGCAAGTCTTACTATATCAACAGCGTCAATAAACATTCTAAAGGCACCACGGATATCAAGCTTGATTTAGTTACGTTTAAAGCCCTTGCCTCTTCCTCCAGCCCCATTGGCCATGACTTTCGGTTAATTAAGGTTCACAATGCTTTTTTTGCCAAGGCAATTCGTTCTCCGACGATTCTGGCAGTAATTTTGTCGCTATTCCTTTTATTCTCTCCTTATTTTACCTATGCTTTTGAAACCCCTAAGCCCAAGATAGTTAATTCCCAAAAAGCGCCTCTCAATTTAAGAGAGCGCGTTATTCTAAGATGCGATGATGGGCCTCACCCAATTTATACCCGGGAATTACTCTATGCTTTAGAAAAATTGAAAGTTAAAAATGTAGAATTTTACTTCATAGGCGAAAATATGGCACCTTCTAGAATAACCAAGAAGGTAAAGCAGGCCTTAGATAGAAATGTCCCCTCTATTATCAAAAAAGTAATTTTAGAGTTAGCCGGGGAAAGAGAAATTTCTGATTTCGACCCTCATAAATCAGAAATTATCAGTCAGATAATAAAGAGAGGCTATTGTCTTGGGAACCACACCTATACCCATCCTGATAAAAATTCAAGAAGACCCTTGGAATTAAATACAGAATATCAATTTTTGCTGGAGCTCATAGCAACACAACAGGTTATGAATCTTTCTCTAAAAAGAATAGGCGAACCTGCCTCTCTCTGGTATGACTTTGCTACTCCCGGAGGGAATTATCACTTAACCGAAATATTGAAAGAGCAACTCAACAATCTATATAATCCCGGTCATCCCTTAAGCGCATATCGCCTTTTAGATATTAAAGATTTAAGTAAGATTTATCCGAGTGTCAACTATCCGGATTTACCCAAAGGATTAAAACCCGTTAGCTGGGATATTGATTCCTATGATGCCAACGAACGTCACAAAAGATTATCGCCTTTGGCTATACGCCAAAAGATAATAAAAATACTAGAGAAGCAAGATAAGGTTAAACTCCTTATTCATCCTGGCAGAGGAGGATGGGCTGAAGCTTTAGAAGAGATATTCAAGAAAGCGTGTTCGCCTGATGACACCGCCTCCTCGCCGGTTAATGAGCTTTTCGAAAAACAACTCAAAGAGCTTATTGTTTGTGGATTCCTGGGCGCGTCCCTGCCCACGAAGGGTTCTCCGGAGTATGAAGGATTAAGAGAGCTGTTGGCCTATACAGATAAATATTTTCTAAATGATGTATTCAGGCATTCCAAGGATTACCATGTAGAGAATTTGGTCAGAGAGGTAAGCATTTTCTTGGGAAAATTAAAAGCCCAATCAGATAGTGACACGGTGGGACTCATATTTTACACAGTCATTGAGTTCTTCCTTCCTTACCACGGCTTATCTTATATAGCAGTTAAAGTGCCCTGGGATACAGAGAGCCTTAACGGTTTTGTGAAGACCTTAAAGAAAGAGAGCGATGCGAAAGAATGGTTTGAAATATTTTATTTTTGCCAAATGCGCGGCTTAGAAAAAGAATTGTGTGAAATTTTTAAAGAGGCTGATAAAACCGAAGCGCTTCCTCTTAAGGATATTAAGCAGAAATTGTATGAGGCGGCAAAAGCGCAAAAAAATTGGCTTGAGGCACAGCGTATTCTTGATGGGAAGGAAGGCGGAGGCGTTGGTTCAAGCCCATTGGCGGAACAACGAGATGTTATTCTCGGTGACAGGCTGAAAAAAAGGATCGTGCCTACGGATGAGAATTTTGAAAAATGGATAAGAGCTTTGAAAATAATAGCGGAAAATCCGGAAATAGGACAGCCTGTCGGCGAAAAACATATCCATTTGAAAAAGCGCGGAAACGTGGTTCGCGTATATAAATTCGAGAGGCAAGAAGAGCTCCTCTATGTCGTTACTCCCGAGAAGAAGAAGATTTTTGTCCTGGATTTTGTGAGAAAGTCGAAGCTCCATAGGCTGGTCAGACATAAGGGCTGGATCAGGGAGATGCAACGGATACTGGATAACATTGGCATGGAATCTTCGGATGCCGGGGTCTTCAGGGGAGAAGAGAGTGTCTCCGGAGAGATAGGCGCGGATGTCCTCAAGAGTTTTGCCGATAAAAATAACTCTTCTGTTGAGTTTTTGATCACCGAAGACAGACGGCCGTTCGTCCTGATACCTTCTTCTCTTGATAAGGTTAAGGCCTTGCTCAGCGCGAAAGGATTCGGCTGGGAAGAAGTCAAGATCAGGGGCGTATTTGCCATCACGGAAAACAACAGACACAGGGGCCGGTTTGGTATCGCAAAACAAGGTCTGATCGCCTTCTCTCCGCATAATAAAAACAGCCCAGAAGACTGCAAGTTGATTTTGGAATTAGTTGAAACATTGCTCAATGATGCAGACAGGATGGTTTCATTTAGGAAAGCGGAAACTGTTTCCAGTCCAATCGGGAAAGTGGGACGCCCCGCCTCCTCGCGACCGAGCTTGAGTCCGGTTAGAAGCGAGGGAGTCCCGAGCGAAGTCCTGAGCCTGTCGAAGGGCGTAGTCGATGGACCGCTGGATTCCAGGGGACAGTTCCGCCGCAGCTCCTCACCCATCAACGGGTTAGATGGAAACGGTCTACAGCGTAACTCTATCGTTTATTATCCGGCCATCGGCGGTGGTCATTATCCTATTGATATAAAATCAGTCCTGTCAGCTACAGATTGCTCTTATCTTGTAGGTTCGGATATTGTTCATGTTATAGGCAACCCTACGGCAACTTTTAACATCTTTAGGGAGCATATGAAACACGCATTTTATGATTTGGATATTCCTTGGCGAGAAGAGATGTGTCGCAGGATTTCATCTTACGTGTACACCGCAAGATTTCCTTATAGAAATAAACCCATAAGATTAAAAATGTATTATAAGTTTGACGCCACAAAGGATTTCCCTAAAGAATTGAACAGAGGATATTGGGGATTATTTATAAAAGACGACGAAGAATTACCCGCGCTGATGGACCCGCAGGTTCGTAAAACTCTGTTTGGGCTTTTGGATCCTAAGGTTGGATTTTTGATGATAAAAAAGAGCTCAATGAACACAGAGATTGCTGGCGAGCTGAAGAATTTGTCTTTCATCAAAATACGCATTGATGCCGGATCAATATTGCATTCCAAAAATATGCTGTTTTATCGCAGGCAATCAGTTTCTCTGCCGCAGGATTCAGCTGTCAGGGGAGCTGGATTAAACCCGTTATCTGAAGCGCGCGGCTCAATAAGCCCGATGTCCTACGCGCATACCGCCTCCTCGCCGCTGGCCAGCTCCAGCTCTTCTGTTGACCGGCTTGATCAAATAGCTCTCGACCTCTTAGATAAGTTAACGTTTGAAGAGAGAAGAGTTCGCTATGATCTCATTATGAAATCCTTCGATCGTACAGACCAAGGGAAAATGAGGATTCTAGAAGGTGTAAAACAAAAGATGAGAATGGTCATGGCGGCACTCTCTGATCAAGAAATCAACGCTTTTTGGATAAAATTGGAAAAATTAATTCTTTATGTGCACTTAGGCAATTGGATTGAGGATCTTATCAATGACATACAGCATTATCTAAATGCCACTAATCCTGTTTGGATTGATGAGCTTTTTAGACGCATGGAGAGTTTGAGTGGCCTGAAGCCTCCCTATTCATCCAAAAAAGACTCCGCCTCCTCGCCGGTGGGGGTGGGCCGTCGATGGATAGATAAAAAAGAAATTATGGATCTGTTAAAAATCACCCAACTTGAGGAATTCAATGATGCAGATTTTGGAATCGCTGCGAAATTTGCCGATGAGATATCAGTTCTTGCGGATGTTAACAAAATTATGCTTGTGGGCGATAGCGCGGGATATCTGCCTTTAATTTTGATGGCCCAAGGTTATCACATTACTTTTGTTGAGTGTTCGGAATATAAGATCAGAGAACTTATGAAGCTAAAAGAAAACTTTGAGCAAACTTTGATAAGAAGCGGTATCAAAAGAGGATTAAAGTTACAAGGAATAAACGAAGAATTCGGCATTTTGGACATTAAGAAACACAGGCTGGAAAAAGGAAGTTTTGACTTAATTACGCTCATTGACTTAGTAGGTAGATATGTTCGAGGAGAACCCAGGCAATGGCTTCTTAAAGCAAAAAAGCTCCTAAAACCGAAAGCTTATCTCATTATGGATGAGCGCCCCATGACCATGACAGGGGAAACCATCATGGATTGCCTCCGTATTGTTTTCCCGAGTTGCCGGAGATTGCATAAACCTGAAACAGTATTCCGCGGAGACTATAAATATGAAGATATTTCCAATATTCCGCTCATCAGCAGAAACGGTTTCTATTTTACCCTAAACCCGTCCCTAAAAAAGGTGTCTTCGCCCCTGGAGAAGAGGGTCCTTCTTGTCGACGATAATCCCGGCCAAGTTTCGAGATATGACCTGCAACTCAGAGGCAAAGGGTATGAAGTATTGACTGCCCAAGATGGCGAGGCGGCATTCAAATTATACGAACAAAATAATGGTGATTTCGTCTTTGTCATTACTGATAAGAGCATGCCGAAAATGAATGGAATAGAATTGATTAAAAAAATTCGCAAATCAAGGATGTTTGAGTCCGATCCGGCCTTGGCTCAGCAGTATGCCCATGCTTTGGGCGGCAAGATCACTGTCTGTCGTAAATCAATCCCCATAGAAGACTTATTAAAAGAATTGACCGCCTCCTCGCCGCTGGATGCACCACGCGACAGCGCTTGCTGTTCGGTGAGTAAGCGCGAGATAAAGGCTGACTTAGGTGCTATTAAGCCATTCCTGGATAGAGTAATTGGTTTAACACAATCAATTTATGAGTTATTTTCATCGCAGTCCTCAGAAGCAAGGTTACCGGTTAATAGAGCGGCTGGCCTGTTAAACATGCCCGAGACCCAGTCCGCCAAAGGTTGCCAGCTTTTAGCAGACGAAAACCTGATCCAGGTGAACAAGGATGCACAGGGAAGAGTAACGGAAATCGGGGTTTCGGGTGAGAATAAGCTGAATCTTATTTTCTTTGCGCTCTCTTTTGCCCAGATACCTTTAAACGGTGATGATTTTTACGATGCCTTCCGGCTTTCAAAAAGAATGATCAGAGAGTCATTGAAAAATTTATTTTATAATCAGAAAAAAATCATGAGTTTTGATGAAAATCAGGAGGATAAGCTTGACTTTTTGGCGAGGCGCTTTATGCCGTCTAAGACTATCAGGCTTTTACAAATGAGAATTCCCGATGAGCATAAAGTGAAAGCTCTGCAGAGAAGGTTGAAGTATTTAGGTAATGATCTATATGCTGAAATCGGGCTTTGCTATTACTATTATAAGACATCTCAAAATAAAGAAATGCGCCAAATGATTGAAAGGCTGAGCAGAGAAGAGTCTTTGCCTTATTATATCAGCAGATTCTCAGGGGTCCTTATTGAGTTCGGCCTTGATGTGGGAAAAAATATCCTGGCATTTTTGCAGGAATGCGCAAATCTAAATCCTAAACTGAATGACGATGCTAATATGAAATCTTCAGTTCAAGAATTAGAGCGATTAATTAGGTCTCAGGCTTTGGCAGGGTCGCCTTCAGGATTCTCCAGCTCACCTCTTGGCAGTCTATATTCCGAAAACAATATGAAAAATAATGAGTTGCGTATTGAATTGGCCAAAAAATATTTAAAAGAAAACGGGTTTATCACTGCGAGGATCTATACCGGAATTTTGCGGGCTCATCCTGAGATACCCTGGGTAAATCTGACCCAAAGGCGCGTAGATTTAAATAAGCTAGCCAAGACTTGTAAGGAAATTACGCTAGAAAGGGCATCAGGCGGGGAGAAAATTTATCGCCTAAAAAAGCTTAGCCCCGCCTCCTCGCCGCTGGCGTTTTCAAAGTCGCAAAGTCGCAAAGTCACAAAGTCACAAGGTCACCAGGTCACCAGGAACAGATTTGACGCGGGAGAGGTGGAAAAATATTTCAACCGCATGGCCCAACGCGGTCCGCCGATATCTTTAACTTTTGGCGTTATTTACCCTGTAGCCAGCCTTTCTCTATCCGCTCAAATTCCCGATTCACTCGTAGTTCCCCTAATCGCTAAACACTTCACACTAAACGCTATCACCGCCGCCTCGCCGGTGGCGCCGGAGATAAAAACTAACAGGGATTATTCCGGCCATCTTCTAACTTTGATTCAAAATACATTTGAGGAGATAGGGCTTCCTGGAGCGATAACTTCCTTGATGTTATGGCTGTGTGAACGAGATGACGCTAAAGAGAGGTTCCTAATTGTTGAGGAACTCGCCAGGCGCCTCAAGCAGGAAGGGATGGCCACGGTTTTTATAGAACATATAGTCTTAAAGATCGTGCTTAAAGATCCTCTTGGACAAATAGCTCAGGGGATTATTACTGCCGCTAATGAACTCACATTACTGGTGCGTTACCTTGAGAAAATTATTAACGACCGGCACTTCGTCCGGAGAGTAATTTCCTATTTTCTTTTTACAGATAACATTAAAGAGAAGGCGCCCGTACTTCTCTATCTTGCTGGGAAGCTTAATCAACAAATGAAGAACGGATTTTTTATCACTTCTATTTTGGAGGCGATTACTCCCTATGGAAATTTGGAAGACTTAAAAGAGAGGAGCGAGAGATTAATTAATGAGGCATCTGGCATAGATTCGCTTATCGACTTATTACATCAATACGGACTTAGCCATTTGAAGATTAGGGAGATGCTGCATACGGTCGCACCGAGGGAAGATATTGCGGGTACAGTAAAGAAATTTTACAACATTCTTCCTGAGGCGCCGAGAAAAGAGACTATGCGAGAAGCGTTAGAGAATGAATTTAAGCATCTCAAGAATCAAGAAGAATTTTTATTTAGAATTGTTTCTGTTGTTGGAGGGGGTAGCGCAACAGCGGTTTACGAAACCGATACCCATTATCTGCTTTTGACCAATACCCATGTCGTCGAAAATCATGAATGTGTTATGTTGATGACCAATGAAACTGATCCTAAGGAGATAGGGATTGCTAATGTGATTATGAGGCATAAAGAAGTATTTTTTTCTCCTTTGCGCGCTGACCTGGCCATAATTGCGATAGAGAAACAAGACCTAAAAGTTGAAAAACTTGTTCCTTTAAGTTTTGCATCTGAGTTCAAAGATGGAGATTTGGCTGTTCTGGTTAGCGGCAGTAAGGATACAGTATCCAGCGGTCATCTTATAGGAGTTCAGGATATGGTTATTTTGTTCGGAGCTGAAGATGAGAACGGAGACTCAGGTTCTCCTTATTTGGTTAAGACCAAGGAAGGGTATCGCATAATAGCGCTGGAAGTGATGCACGGGCCGGCAGGAACAAAAATTGCCCCTGAAACAATTAAAGATATGGCTAATGCGCTTGAAGGCAGGCCTTCTTGTTTCAAAATAGTGTCGGAAGATAGCTCGGCATTAGAGTCAGCAAGAGATTTTCTCAGAGCACTTGTGGATGAGGAAATTATCGCTTTAATTAATAAGATCCTTTCTGATTGGAATGATCCGTTGAGGTGGGATAAAATCGGACATTTTCCAGGCGTGTCGATACTACACAACAACAGCGAATTCCCGGATTATTTTGATTGTGAGGATTATATCGCTCAATTTTTTGGATTCGAACGTCGTGTTTCGGTAAAAAAGATAAAAGGAGATTTCTTTGAGGTGGCTCAAAATAAACGCCAGCCTAGCGATTTAGTAATTTATTTTGACGATGATCGTTATGTAAGCGCAACTCATTTTGGAATGATTAGAGAGGATGGCCGGGTTGAATCGAAATTTGGCGTTAATGGCCACGTGTATGCTCATCCGTTTCGTTATGTACCCAGAGGATACGGTGTTCCTAAAATATTCCGCAGACGCTCAACGACCACCCGTCCGGAAAGTAACGGAGACAATCCCGTCTCCTCGCCGCTGGCCAATGAGACAGATCAAGCAGGACAGTTTGTCTCATTCGGTCGGCATGGCGCGAGTTCGCCGGTGATGGATGAGGCGGTAAGAGTTTCTTTTGAGGAGTATGTTAAGCAGCAGAAATGGCTGCGCTATCTGGAAAGGTCAACAGGAAAGGAGGTGGGGTGTTACAAAAGTAGTCTGACTCAAAATGTAACAGTTCATTTGTTTAACATTGGCGTTAAGTAAAGTATAATGTACGGGGGGAGGTGTGTATGGCTAAAGCAAAAAGAAAAGAGCTTGAGATCTTGCAAAGTGAATCCTGCAATAGCAGGTCAGATGAGGACAGCAGGGTCTTTTGCCGTTTTGCTTTAAACGATGTACCTGTAAGGTTTAAAGACTTGAAAGTCGGAGAGAAAGGAGGCGGTGTCTGTAAAGACATCGGCGGCGGAGGCATAGGCGCTGAGTTTAGCCGTGAGCTTAAGCCCAGGACGCCGTTGGAAATGTGGGTGGATCTGCCCGACGGCTTTGAACCGCTGCATCTCTTAGGTAAAGTCGTATGGTCCAATCAATTGGACGCGTCTTGCCGAGTAGGTGTTGCTTTTGACAGGCCGCGCCTGATGAGTTTGTCGCGGATATTAAAGTTAGGAGGCGTTTATGATTGAAAACAGGAAAGCGGTTCGGTGGAACATAATCTTGCCAGTGCGTTATGTGGGCTTATCCAGACATACGGAAAGCTCAGCCATGACCAGGGATCTGAGTTTGTTTGGAGCAAAGCTTGCCATGGTAGAGAGGCACAGGCCGGGGGATAAGCTTGAGTTGATGTTGGATGTGCCTGCAGGAGATAGCAATAATTCTATGTGCGTTGATGCTGATGTAGTATGGCAGAAGCCAGCATGCGATTTTGAAGAGGGATGTAACTATGTTACAGGAGTTGTATTTAGGAACATTAGAGATTGCTATAAGCAGAGCCTTGTTGAATACGTATCCCTTAATCATCCCCAGGAGTTTAGGCAGCATTGGTGGGATGGGGTATAGCTGTTTTTAGTACAAAAGAGGCGTTAAAAAAATACATTTTAGTGCTTGACCTCTATGGGCCGTTATGTTAGACTTTTGAAATCTATTTTCCATAGATACCAATAGGTTATAGAAAAAATAGGCAAAATTAATGAAATACGGACATTTTTCTCCTGACGGAACCGAATTTGTCATTAATTCTCCGGAAACACCCACCCCTTGGATCAATTATCTGAGCAACGAAAAATATTGCGCCATCATCTCGCAGACAGCCGGCGGATACAGTTTCTTTAGGGATAGCCGCACGGACAGGATATTAAGATGGGCGCCTGATTATAAAAATTTCGACAGGCCGGGACGTTATATTTATGCCCGAGAATTGAAAACCTCGCCTGACCGGCAGGCAGGCGCTAACCGCAAACCACAAACCGCCAAGATCTGGTCGCTGACCTATCAGCCATTGCGAGTTGAGCCTGACTTCTATGAATGCCGTCATGGCTTAGGTTACACTACTATCACTTCGGGAAATAATTCTATTAAGTCGCAGGTCACCTATTTTGTGCCAGTTGACGACGATTGCGAACTCTGGCTCGTCTCACTGACTAACGAATCAAATAAAGAAAAGAAGCTGGAGCTCTATCCTTATGTGGAATGGCTCGTCGGAGATTACCACGAAGAACTGCGTTACCGAAACATAATGAATCTATATAACCGCATGTGGTTTGACGAGACGCATAATCTGATCTTTGGTTGGAAGACCGCGTTTTGGCAGGGCATGAATATCAAGGAATTCAAAAGTTACTCTTTCTTTGCCACTAACCTTGAAGTCAAAGGGTACGCGACGCGTAAAGAGGAGTTTCTGGGCCGCTATAATACCGAGGCCTCGCCCGACGCTATTTTAAGCGGTAAGTTTAAGAATTCACCCCTTTGCTCCGGCGAAGACGGCATAGGATGTTTTAAGCATGTTGTTAAATTAGGCCCCAAACAGACAAAAGAATTCGTAGTTATTTTAGGCGCGACCGAAGGCCAGAGCAATGCCGTTAAACTCGTCACTAAATACAGGGATTTGGATGTTGTAAAGAAGGCCTTGGAAGATACCAGGGCCCTATGGAAAGATCGTATTGTCGGCAACGTCACAGTCAAGACCCCGGACAGCGATTTTGACACGATGATCAATGTCTGGGTAAAGTATCAGGTCTATATGTGTAATCTCTGGTCGCGCTCTCCGTCGTTTTATCATGAAGGTTCCGGCGGGAGAGGCTATCGCGATTCCTGTCAGGACTCCGAGTCCATCGCTTCCATCAATTGCGGGCTAACGCGCAAAAGGATCCTGCAGATCGCCTCGCTTATACGTAAAGACGGCACATCAGCCCCGGGTTGGTCGGATACAGCCGGGCCCAATCAACACCGCCCCAATAAAGACCATCAGATATGGCTTACCGCGACAGTGCGCGCTTATATCCAGGAGACAGGCGACAAAGACATTTTAAAAGAATATATTCCGTATTTAAAAGACAAGTGGGTGGGGGGCTGGGAGATAGACCATGATCACAAAGGCGGCCCTCAAACCGACGGAGAAGGCACTCTTTTTGAGCACTTGGAGAAAAATCTTAATTTTTGCTTTAACGACGCAGGGGAACGCGGCCTGCCTAAAATAGGGCACGCGGATTGGAATGACGCCATTGACGCCGCCGGTAAAAAGCACAAAGGCGAAAGCGTCTGGCTTGCCCAGGCCCTGGCGCGCTCTCAGAAATATTTTGCCGAACTTTCTCAACTCGTCGGCGACAAAGAAAGGGCCAATGAGTTTTTGGATAAGGCAAAGACCATGGCAGAAAGAGTAAATGCCGTGGCATGGGACGGCGACTGGTACACGCGCGGGTTTACGGACGACGGCGTACCTTACGGCGTCAAAGCATATGACGAAGGAAAGATATTTATTATGAGTCAGGCCTGGGCTATTCTTGCAGGCATTGCCGAAGGCGAGCGCCTTGCGAAGGTCTTGAAGTCCTGCGATAAATATTTAGACGGGCCTCACGGCTTAGCCATGTTCTATCCGGCCTTTACTAAGTTCCGTCCGGAATTGGGCCGCATCAGTATGTTTTCCGAAGGCACAAAAGAGAACGCGGCTGTTTTTTGTCATGCCGCGCACTTTCTTATCGTCGCTTATTGCATGGCCGGCCGAGGCAACAAGGCTTACGAGTCCATGATCAAGATCATGCCAAACAAGCAGAAAAACTATGACTTATATAAGGCAGAGCCTTATGTTTATGCAGAGTATCTCGTAGGCCCTGAGAACCCGTATCGTTACGGCGAAGGCCAGTTTACCTGGATAACAGGCACGTCGGGTTGGGCTTTTATGGCCGCGACAGAATGGCTTATGGGTGTGCGCCGCGATTACGAAGGCCTGCGCATAGACCCATGCGTGCCTTCTCACTGGAAGAAATGTTCTATGAGGCGGCCTTTCAGAGGCGATGTGTATGAAGTTGATATAGAAAATCCTAATGGTGTTGAAAAAGGCGTGAAAGAGATATATGTGGATAATAGGCCGATAGAAGGCAATTTAGTCAAGGCTATCGGCGACGGCAAGACGCACAAGGTCCGCGTCGTCATGGGCTAATGAGACAAAGTGTTCTGTACAGTTTGTCTCATTGGGAGGCATAGGGAGAGAAATGAGAAGAAGTTTTTTAAGACACCTTGTGGTGTTTGCGTCATTTGTTATTTTATCTGGCGGTTGCGGCAACTCGCAAACAGTGGCGCCGCAAGCCTCAAAAAAGATCATCGTCTGGCATTGGATGACCGACAGGGACGCGGCCTTTCAGGAATTAGCCAAAAGATACGAGCAGAAAACAGGAGTCAAGGTCATTTTTGAGCTTTTTGCCCCATCTGACGCCTATTCGCAGAAGGTGCGCGCCGCGGCTCAGGCAAAGTCCCTTCCGGATATCTACGGCCTTCTCGGAGAGAAGAGGGATTTCGCGGCTTTTGTCAAGGCAGGGCATATGGCAAGCCTGACTTCTGAGATGGAAAAAGATTCAGCTGCATGGAAAAACATGATCTTTGAAAAGGCCCTGGCTGTAAATGAATTCAGGGAGGGTAATGAGTTCGGAGTTCCTGTGGGTATTTACGGCGTTCCCATTGACGTCATGAACATACAGATGCTTTATAACAAGAAACTTTTTTCCAAAGCAGGCCTTGACCCCGATAAGCCCCCGGCCACATGGGAGGAATTTGTGGCTGCTTGTGAAAAGTTGAACGCCGCGGGTATTCAGGGCTTAGTTAGCGGCTGGGGCGAAGTCTGGATGATAGATTGTTTCGCGTCTAACCTGGCATTTAATATCATGGGGCCTGATAAGGTATTTGCGACGCTGAAGGGCGAGGTGCCGTATTCAGACCCTGATTGGATAAAGGTATTTTCTTTATTTAAAGAGATGGCAGACAAAAAGATGCTTGCAGTCGGCATTGTCACCATGGTCAATAAATCCGCAGAGCAGGCATTTGCCAATGAGCGCGCGGCATTTGCCTTCAACGGCTCCTGGTGCGTCAATGTTTACCACAGCATGAACCCGAATTTAGATTATGCGGCTATGCTTTTGCCAAGGGCTTCGGATAAATATCCGATGGCCATCTGGGAAGCAGTCAGCTCTTTTATGGTCAATGCCCGTTCAAAAAATAAAGAAGAGGCAGTGAAATTCCTTAAATGGCTTACCGATTGTGATCAGCAGGCGTATTTGTCGCAAGCGACCTCAAATTTACCGGCGAATAAAGAGTGCTTGGGAAAAATTTCTCCGATCCTGGCGCAGTTTGCCGATGATATGGAGTTAACCACTCATCCGAATATGTGGGGGGTTTCCGAATTTCCTTTGGTAATTGAAACATTAGACAGAGGGATCCAGTCAATCATTATTGGTGAGAAAACTCCCGAACAAGTGGCGGCTGAGGTGCAGAAGGTTAAGGCGCGCGAACTTGCTAAGAAGCGTTTATGAGATTTAAATCCACTACCCTAGAAAATTACGTATTTGTTTTACCGGCTGTTTTGATCTTTTCTATATTCTATATCTATCCCTTTATCCAGATTTTCCATTTAAGTTTTTTTGATTGGGACGGCATCGGTGCCCTTAAGGACGCAACTCCTTTGGGGTGGGGTAATTTCAAAGAAATACTTTTTCAGGACCCTATCTGGTGGCAGGCAATGCGCAATGCCGGCTACATTACACTTATTGCTCTTACTTTTCAGAATATCCTGGCGTTTTTATTGGCTGTCGCGTGCGACCGCGAGATCCGCATGAAGAATTTTTACAAGATGGTATTTTTTATTCCACCGGTCCTCTCGGAGATCGTCGTAGGCCTGGCCGGGCGTTTTATTATCAATGATATTGACGGCGCGAATGTGATCAACCGTATGCTTGCGGCAATAGGCTTGCCTGGTCTAATGCATAACTGGTTGTCTGATCCCAAGACCGCGCTTACAACTGTTGCCATTGTGCATTGCTGGAAAGGTTTTGGCTGGGGGTTTCTGATCTTCTTAGCTGGTTTGCAGACGATCCCGCGCGAGCTTTATGAAGCAGCGCGCGTAGACGGGGCAAGCGCCTGGAATTCTTTTCGCAAGATCACCATTCCTTTAATGGTCCCGGTAATATTGCTGGTGGCGATCCTGACGGTATTAGGGACAATGCAGGTATTTGCTTTAATTATCGGGCTTGTGGGCGGAGAATTCGCGGGGCATACTTCAGTGCCGGTATTAAGGATCTTGGCTTCAATGCGTGACTCATCGCGTTTTGGTTATGCCTGCGCCCAGGGCATTACCTTTGGCATGATCCTGGTAGTTGTTTCTTTTATCCAATATATGTCTTCCAAAAGGGCAAAGGCTTAAAAGATGTATTATCAGGCTAAAAAGGTGACTTTGAATTTATTGATCCATCTCTTTCTTATCAGTGTCGCGGTCACCTGTCTTTATCCGTTATTATGGATGGTTTTCTCAAGCCTGAAGACCCAGGATACGATCTTTAAGGATATTTCTTTAATTCCGCGCCAGGCCCATTTTGAAAATTACATCAATGCCTGGCGCCAAGGCGGGTTTGGCCGTTATTTTTTTAACACTATCTTTTATACGGTATCCGTGGTTATCGGCACAGTTGTTATTTCGTCTTTGGCAGCGTATGCTTTCGCGCGTTTCCGGTTTCCGGGAAGAAAGGTGTTGTTTATTATGTTTATGGCGGCAATGATGATCCCTATCCCCGGGAGTTTCGTGGCTTTATTTGTTTTGTTGAATAAATTACACCTGCGTGATACCCCGCTGGGTTATATCCTTTGCATGATAAACGTCGGGCTTTCCGCGAGCATATTTTTGCTGAAAACATTTTTTGATACGATGCCAAGAGACCTTGAAGATGCCGCGCGCATAGACGGCTGTTCCAAGTTAGGTTTATGGCGGCATGTGGCCCTGCCCTTAGCCCGGCCCATGCTCGCGGTGGTGGTGATCTTTAACGCCCTGAATGTCTGGAACGAATATTTGCTGGCCATGATAATATTTGACAGTAAAAACCTGATGCCTCTTCAACGGGCGCTGATGATGTTTCGAGGGGAGTTTCTGACTAATTACCCGCTTTTGATGGCCGGGTTGACCATAACAGCCCTGCCTATAATTATAGCGTACCTGTTGATGCAGAAGTATATTGTCAGGGGAGTAACAGCGGCATTCGGATGAAATGCCGCAGCAGGCGGCACCCCCGCGCAATTCCGAAGTGCGCGGGGTGAGACCGCAGAAGGCGGCACACCCGCGCAATTCCGATGTGCGCGGGGTGAGACCGCAAAAGGCGGCAAAACATGGGAGGTAATTTAATGGAACAATCAGCTGGTCAGCCAAAACATCATGTTACGGCCCGCGAAGACCGCATCTCTTTTTTTCAAAAAGCCGCATACAGTATAGGGTCGCTCGTTAATCAATTTCAGGCCGCAGCTATAGGTTCGCTGGTCATTGTTTTGAACCTGGGATTAGGCATGAATCCCGCTTTAGTCGGCCTCCTCGGAGCCATCCCCCGTCTTATAGATGCTTTTTCAGATCCATTGATCGGCCATAGTTCAGACAATACCCGGACCCGATGGGGACGGCGTAAACCCTGGATATTCTTTGGAGCTCTTTCTTCCGGAGTTTTATTCGCGTTGCTGTTCCAGCTCCATAAGGGACATGTCGAAAGTTTCTATTTTTGGTACTTTTTAATTGTCCAATGTTTCTTTGTTGTTTCCTTTGCCTGTTATTCTATTCCCTGGATCGCGCTCGGGTATGAAATGACGCCTGATTATCATGAGCGGACCCGGTTACAGGGGTTCAGCAACTTTTTCGCTCAGATTGCCTGGCTTGTCGCGCCCTGGTTCTTTAAGATCATGAACGATAAGACCATGTTTACGGATATTGTTCATGGAGCGCGATCCATCTCTATCATGGTCGGGGTCTTTATCGTGGTTGGCGGCATACTTCCGGCTATTTTCAACAAAGAGAAATTCGCTGACTTGCCGAGGGCTGAAAAAGAAAAGGGCTATTTGAATGTTATAAAAGGCCTCTTGAGCAATTGCGCGACGTCTTTAAAATGCCTTCCTTTTGTTAAGCTTATCGCGGTAACATTCCTGATCTTTAACGGATTCATGCTCGCCAGCGCCTTCACGCTCTATGTTATCGTCTACTATGTTTATGGCGGAGATTGGGGAAAAGGCGGCACATTGCTTGGTTGGTTTGGAACGGCAAGTTCTATTTGCACTTTTATCGCGATCTCCTTGACCACTTGGGCCTCCACAAAGCTCGGAAAGCGGAAAACCTTTTTAATTGCCATGTGCATTGCTATTTTCGGTTATGCCTTGAAATGGGTAGGGTATAATCCCCAACATCCCTATTTGCTGATGATCGCTGTTCCGTTCCTGGCATTTCATCTGGGAGCGCTCTTCACCATGGTTCCCTCCATGGTCGCCGATGTGTGTGACTTAGACGAACTGCATTGCGGCACCCGTAGAGAAGGCATGTTCAGCGGTATTTACTGGTGGATACAAAAACTCGGACAGGCAGGCGCATCGGTCCTCTCCGGAGTCCTCCTCAATGTGACCGGCTTCAATATTGCGTTAGGCGCCAACCAGACCAGCCAAGCTTTATTGTATATGCGGCTCTGCGATATCGGCATTCCGATCGTGACTTCTTTAGTCGCTATTTTCATTATCATGACTTTTGACATCTCAGAAGCTAAAGCATATGATGTCCGCGCGCAGGTAGAGCGGCGAAGAGAAGAAAGACGAAGCGAAGAAAGACGGGTAGAAGAAGAAAGGCGAAGAGCAGAAAGACGGGAATAAGGTTAGAATGAATATAAAGTTATTAAAAATAATCTTTGTCGGCGTTTTTTTCATGGCCTGTGGGCTATGGGCTGTGGATTGTTTTTCACAGAATGTCACCGCGACCGTGCCCGCTGCTGTGCAGGAGGCACCTGCGGCTAACGTTACTGCTGAACAACCAACTCTTGCCGAGCTTTTGGCTTCCGCGCGCAAAGCAAAAGACGAAGGCGACTTCAATAGTGTTTACGAATATGTCGGCCAGGCTATGGCGCGTTTTACGGCTGTTGCGCGCGCTCAGGCAAAAGGCCTGAAAGATTTTCCGCCGTCAGAGCAGATGAATAATTATGAGACTTTGAATCTTTTGGCCCAGTGCCAGTTCATAAAGGCTGAGGCATTAAAAAAAGAGGGCAAAAAAACCGACGCCATAGAGGCTTTTAAGGAAGTTATTTCAGGTTTTCCTTATGCCCAGGCATGGGATCCTCGCGGATGGTATTATAAACTCGCTGATACAGCCCAGGAGGGCATAGACCGCATGCTGGGCCGGGACCCAAAAGCCGAGAAGTGCGGCCGGATCAGGCCTACAAAGATAGACCTTTATGACCCGGGCAAGGAAGAGATAGTAAATTACAGCGCCTACGGCGCGTTTGAAGGCGTGGGCACTAAAGATTACAAATACTCGGTCGTCAATCAGGAGGGCCTTTCTGAGGCTGCCGGAGAGGGCGTCTATCCCAATACCACGAGCGTGCGCTGGGACCCTGCGTTCCAGGTGGTCAAGAAAGAACGCAGACTTGAGGGCAGCCATTGGGATTTTGTGCAATCTGTGGACCTCCAGGCTGCTTTCTTCAAATGGGCCATGGCGCCTGAGCCGCCCGGAATACGGCTTTTTTATACCGGCCTTATTTTAGAGAAGTCCGGCCTTATCAAACACGCGATAAAGGCTTATTACGCGATCGCGGTGCATTTTCCCGGCGCCGTAGGCTGGACGTATTGGCATACACCCTGGTATGTGGGCCAGGCAGCGATCGCCAAGATCAAGTATCTTTGTAAAAAATATCCGCAAGTCAATATGAAACTCTTAGACGCGAAGATCAGCATAGAGAACGGCACGGACAACGATATCACCAATGATATCTTTATCGTGGATCCGGGCAGGCTTGTGAAAAACCATATCCCTGAGACCATGGTTGATAAAGTAAAAAAATTTCTTGAGCATCGCAAAGCAGCATCAAAGATAGCGCGGCAGTTGGGTTCGGGTAAGGTACGTTTTGTCCAGTATACCAACGGCGACTGGCAGCTTTTAGTGGACAACAAGCCTTATGTCATAAAAGGCATAACCTATAATATCACTAAAGTCGGACAGAGCCCGGACGACGGGACGCTCAAGAACTGGATGGATTATGATTATAACAATAACGGTAAATGCGACGGGCCGTATGATTCTTTTGTTGACGCCAACAGGAACAATAAGCAGGATCCCAATGAACCAAGCACCGGAGATTTTGAATTAATGAAACGCATGGGAGTAAATACCATAAGGCTCTACCTTCAGCCTTTCCCGATCCGCAAGCCGATCTTGCAGGACCTTTACAGGCGGTTCGGCATACGCGTGATCATTGGCGATTTTTTGGGCAAATACGCGCTGGGTTCAGGCGCCAACTGGCACGAGGGCACAGATTATGAAAATCCGGCCCATAAAAAAGCCATGCTTGAATCTGTGAAGAAAATGGTATTGGAGCATAAAGACGAGCCTTATGTGCTTATGTGGCTTTTGGGCAATGAGAACGTCTATGGCGTGGCTTGCAACGCTGATAAAAAACCCGAGGCTTTTTATAAATTCGCCAATGAGGCCGCAAGGCTCATTAAATCTCTGGATAGAGACCATCCTGTGGCTATAGCAAACGGCGATGTCTTATATTTGGACAGGTTCGCGAAATACGCGCCTGATGTGGATGCTTTCGGCGCTAATGCTTATCGGGGTGATTATGGTTTTGGTACTTTTTGGCAGATGGTAAAGGAGCTGGCTGACAGGCCTGCTTTTATCACAGAATACGGTTGTTCCGCGTATGTATATTGCCTTTCGCGAGAAGCAGCAGAGGAGAAGCAGGCCGATTATCTGGAAGCGGCTTGGAGAGACATCGTTGACAACAGCGCTTTCGCGGACGGCCAGGGGAACGCGGTCGGTGGTATCCTTTTTGAATGGTTAGATGAGTGGTGGAAGGGGTACGAACCCAGCGTCCACGACACAAAAGGCCTGTGGGTCGGCCCTTTTCCCGACGGTTTTATGCATGAAGAGTGGCTGGGTGTTGCAGGTCAGGGCGACGGGAAGACAAGCCCGTTCCTAAGGGAGTTGAGGAAAAGTTATTACACGTATCAGAAGTTGTGGGAGAAATAAGGTAAGAGGCTTCGAACCCTGAACAGGATTCGGAGTCCATTTTGAGTGGAAAAATCGTAATAAGTCAAAATGGAGGTGTAGCATGAAAAAGTTATTAGTAGTTATGGCGGCGATGGCGATGAGTTTCGCCTGTTGCCTGGCGTACGCGGAGGATGCCGCGCCTGTGGCGAGCACAAAGGATTTCGCTGTTTATTCGGACAGCAGATCTCCGGATAATCACTTCATTCCATCGGGATGGATGGGCGATTACGGCGATACGTCCATGGACGACAAATACATGGGCGAGCCTTATTCCGGGTCTACCTGCATCAAGTTCGTCTACACGGCGAAACGGTCGCAGAACCAGGGTTGGTCCGGTGTGTATTGGCAGAATCCCGCGAATAACTGGGGTTCCAAAAAAGGCGGTTTTGACCTGACCGGATTGAACAAACTCACCTTTTGGGTGCGCGGAGAAAAAGGCGGAGAGATCATTAACAAGTTTACCGTAGGCGGCATCAAGGGGACTTATCCTGATACGGTGGAAGTCTCTCTCGGGCCAGTGGAATTGACCAGTTCGTGGCAGCAATGCACCGTCAATCTGGCAGGCAAGGACCTTTCTTATATCAACGGCGCTTTAAACTGGGTGGTTACCGCAGATTCCAACCCGGAAGGAGCGACCTTCTATCTTGATGATATCAGGTTTGAATACGATCCTCTGTTAAAAGAGGCTGGAAAGAAGATACAGGAAGTGCCGTTTTACATCTACGCGGATAAGGGTTCTATCATGAACCACTTTATTCCATCGGGATGGATGGGCGACTTCAGCGACCTAAAGATCGATACAGGCTCGGTTGAGAATCCTTACTTTGGCAAGAGCTGTCTAAAGATCACTTATATGAATAAGGCTTCCAGCGGCGCCCGTTGGGTCGGTATGTACTGGCAGAATCCTCCCAATAACTGGGGCGGCGTGGATGGCGGTTTTGATTTATCCCGCGCCACGAAAGTGACTTTCTGGGCAAGGGGTGAAAAGGGTGGCGAACGCATAGAAGAGTTCAAGATAGGCGGCATCATGGGAGAGTATTCTGATTCCGATACCGCAGGCATAGGCCCTGTTGTCCTGGACAAGGATTGGAAGCAGTATACTTTAGACCTGAAGGGCAAGGACCTGTCGTATATCATCGGAGGGTTTGCCTGGGCGACGAACCTGGATGTCAATCCCGACGGCGCCACGTTCTATTTAGACGAGATCAAATACGAGTAGAGCACAATAATGTAATAATTCAGCGAAATCCCCGCGGGTTTTGCGGGGATCCAGGGTATCATAATGAAAAAACGTTATAGACCGTTTATCGTCCTGCCCATATTGTTGTCAGCTTGTGTTATGCTGACAACAATGGGCGAGGCGGCTGTTAAAAAAGTTTTTGTCAAGACTTTGAAGAACGGCCATTATCAGCTCATTGTCAAAGGCAAACCCTTTATAGTCAAAGGTGTCTGCTATAATCCTATACCCATAGGCAAGTCTAACGATCACGATTTTTGGTTAGACCCGAGCGAGCCGTGGAAGAAGGACGGCGAGCTCATGAAGAAGATGGGTATTAACACCGTGCGTTTCTATCATCCCGGAGAGGACTTCGCTCCCGTTAAAAAAGTAGTTTCAGGCCTGTATAAGCTTTACGGCGTCCGCACGGCCATGGGTAATTGGCTTGAGTTTTGGAATTACCCCGCGCCTTTATATGATGACAAAGATTTCAGGGATAAAGTCAAGAAAAATGTTTTAAGCATGGTCACAGCCCTGAAAAATGAAGAAGGCATACTTTGCTGGATACTCGGCAATGAGAACAATTATTCTTTTAGCGGCAAGATAAATCCCTGGTCAAGCGCCAGGATAGACAAGATGGGCGACCCGCGTCAATGCATGCTGGCGCGCGCGGAGAGTTATTATACTCTCATAAACGAATTAGCGCGGGAGATCCATAAGATAGACCCTGACCATCCGGTGGTGATGGGTAACGGCGAGTTGATCTGTCTTGATGTCGCCCGCGAGTTTGCTAAAGATATTGACATCATAGGCTGCGTTATCTATAGAGGTAAGACATTCGGCAACTTTTTCAATACGCTTAAAAACACATTTGATAAGCCTGTGATGTTTATTGAATTCGGAGCTGACGCCTACAATGCCTATGAAAAGGCTGAAGACGAAGATATGCAGGCCATGTTTTTAGAGTCTCAATGGTCTGAGATCTACAAAAATCTGGCCAATAATCCTGCCGGCGCGGGCAATTGCCTTGGCGGGACGATGTTTGAATGGACGGATGAGTGGTGGAAGCATAAAGAGTGGGATGTCCAGGGGCTTTCCAGGCACGACACTGAGTCCAATTGGTCTAACGGCGCTTATTACGTTGATATCAAGGCTGAAGCCAATATGAATATGAACGAAGAATGGTTCGGTATAATCAAGCTTGAGCCTGACCGTACCCCGCGCAAGGCTTATTACGTGCTGCGGGAATTTTGGAAAAAACCGTACGATGTGAAAAGCAACGCGAAAAAGAAGTAGATACCCCCGATATCTAGGCGTTTCGCTGTCATGGGAGTTAGTAGCTTATGCTTAAAAAAACCATATTTCTAACGAGCCTTGTGTGTTTTGCATGTATGGCAGGTATTTCTTTTGCCCAGGCAACTGACAAGGAAGCACCTGTTTTGGACCTTGCGGGACTTTCGCAGGAGTATTTTACCAAGGGTGATTATGAAGGATTTTATCAATATCTAAAAGGATTAAAACAGCTATCGCCTGAAGCATATTATTATTTGGCTCTTACGCGCCAGCAAGAGATTGATTCATGGAAGAAGACGAAAAATTGGGAAGGCGTTTATGACAAAGGCCCAGCCTATAAAAAAGATATTTCCGATAATCTAAAAGAAGCCCAGGGCGGCGTCAAAGACGACACAGAGCTTTTGTTGAATATCAAATATTTGAATTGGCAAAACGCGCGTGAAGACGACCCTGACATCAGCGTCGGGCTATTCAATGATTTAGTCAATATAGCGCGCGATGTGGCCCTGACGCCAAAGGCCCTTTTAAGGGTCAAGGCCATTGCTGATGAAGTCTCTAAACTTGAAGACAAGAACCTCGCGCGCCGGTTATATGAGGTATATGTCGCTAAGCTCTCAGGCTCAGGCTTATCCAAAGAAGACATAAAGTCCCAGGCCCAACAATTTTTAAATGAAGGCAACGCGTATCTGGCTAAGTCTTTGTTTGACGTCTACCTGAATTCGCTGTCGAAAGACAGCGAGCTCATGGCGCGCGAGACTGTAGCCGTGGCTGACAAGTTCGCCAATGGCGACGCTACAGAAGGCCTTGACCCTGTATTTGCCGAAGAGATGTATAAGAAGGCTTATGATATGGCGGGCCCAGCTGCTTTCAAGAGTGATTCGTCATATCGCAGGGCTTTTAATCTGGAGCGCATGAAAAAGTTCGATGCGGCCTTCGCGCAGTACAAAGAGCTATTAAGTATTTATCCGGATTATAACAGCCGGCTTGAGATTTTCTTTAGGTTGGGTATTTTGGCGGCATACGCCATTAAAGATATCAATACGGCCGAGGGATATTTTTTGGAGATTGCAAAGGGGTATTTTGCGGAGCTCAAGGATGGATTTCCTCGAGACCAGTGGAGTGCGCCAAGTTTTTACCAATTAGGGTTGCTGAGCCAGTTCAAAAAAGACTTTGAAAAGGCGAAAGAATATTACTCTGCTATCGCCGCGGATAAAAGTGAGTTGGGACTTCTTGCGCAGGAGAGGCTTAAAGAAATAGAAGAAGTTAGAGAAATGAAATATGGCTTGAAGTTATTTATTGAGGGGATATTTAAGGCTTTGCCGCTTAGTGTTGATCTTACTGCGCGTCCTTGGCAGAGCGCAATCGGTGAGCCAATAAAATTTGTCGTGGCGACGTCTAATCCGCAGACCGGATGCATGACACCTGTTTATTCCTATGAGTGGTCAGGGCAGACAGGCAGCATTTCAAATATTCCCAATACGGCTGAGCTGAATACGGATTACGCCTCTGCCGGCATTAAAGTGGTGCATGTGGCGTTAGTCGGCCCTCAGGGGGCTGAGGGCGCAGGTTTTGAGATGGCCCAGATCAAGGAGAGTAAATAACCATGCCTATTTATACGTCTGACCAGAATGTCCGATCAGGAGTCCCGTTAGGTGGTATAGGCGCCGGCAAACTTGAGATCATGCCGAGCGGTGTTTTTGATAATTTCACTTTTTTAAATAACATCCACAAGCCCCTTAACTCTGTTCCGGGATTCAACTTTGTTCTCTGGGTAAAAGACAAAAATAAAAAGTTTTCAAAGCTTTTATCCACTCAGCCTGTTCCGGATTGCCCTAATATTGAATCTATCAAGTTCAACGGTTCTTTTCCTTTTGCGCACTTAGAGTACCAGGACCGCGATCTCCCGATAGGGGTGAGCCTTGAGGCGTTTTCGCCGTTTGTAAAGCACGATGAGAAAAGATCCGGCATGCCGTTTGCGTTCTTTAAGTTCAAGTTGACCAATATCCTATCGCGCCCGATGAGCGTCTCTTTGATGGGCATCGGCCGCAACATCATCGGCGATTGGGCCGTCGGCCGTTTCAATCAGGTAGCTGATATTGATAAGGCCCTTAACCTGTACTTTTATAATAAGAAGACTCAAAGCCATGATCCTGGCGCAGGCGAGATGGGCTTGAGCCTTCTTAAGAATAAAAAATTAGAATGCAGCTATTTTGGCGAGTGGAATATGCAGGCGCGCCATTTTGTATTTGACAAGACGAGCCTGACGCTGGCAGAGGCGTGCGGGGCTTTTGGCTCAGACGGTTCTTTGCCGAACGTCAATACTGAAAAATGCGTGGCCGCGGAAAGCTTTCAGCTTGGCGGGGCAATAGCCGCTAAACACCTGCTAAAACCTAAATCTTCGGTGACCATAACATTCGTCTTATCGTGGTTTTTTCCGGGTTTTGGCGAAGGCCACAGCTACGAGGCGTGGTTCAGGAACGTCCCGGAGGTAGCCCAGTATGCCGTAGAGCATTATGATGAACTTCTTGAAGATACTAAGGCGTGGACAAAAGAACTCAATGCCTTGAACATTGACCCATGGCTTAAAGACGCGCTGGCCAACAATCTTTATCCTATAGTATCAGGCAGCCTGTGGTCCAAGAGAGGCAGGTTCGGCCTTTTTGAATCTCCGGAGGCCTGTCCGCTCCTGGGGACCATGGATGTCCGTTTCTACGGCTCTTTGCCTCTCGCGCTTTTTTTTCCGCAGCTTGAACTAAAGGAGATGCTTGAATTCGCCGAGGCGCAAAGGCCTCAGGGTTATATCCCGCATGACTTAGGTTCCAAGAGAAGCGACCTTCCGTCCAACAGCACCAACGGTTTTTTCTGGAAGGATATTAATTCTAAATTCATTCTGCTCGTCTACAGGGATTTTCTCATGGCCAAAGACGAGAATTTCTTGAAAAAGACATATCCTTTTGTCAAAAAGGCCTTTTATTGGCTGGCCGCTACGGATAAGAACAAAGATCATCTGCCTGATAATGAGGGCCCTGACCAGACTTTTGACCTCTGGAGTTTTTACGGCGCGAGCGCTTATACTTCGGGAATTTTTTTGGCCGCTCTCCTTGCCCTTGAGCGTATCGCGACGCTGATGCATGACGAAGAAATGGCTAAAGAAGCCTCTTTGTGGTTTAAAAAAGGCAGGGTTAGTTTTGAGAAAAAACTATGGCGTAAAAAGTATTTTATAGCGTATAATAATGCCAAGGAAGGTTTATCAGAACAGCAGTTATTGCACCATGTTAAGTCTCAGAAAGTAAGTATTTCTTGCATGGCATCTCAACTTGCCGGGCAGTGGATAGCGCATCTTTTGGGATTAGGTTACATTGTTTCTCAGGACAAGGTGCAAAAAGCCCTGAGCACGATATTTGAGTTAAACGCCTCGGCCTCTGCCTTTGGAGCTGTCAACGCTGTGTCAGAGAGCGGCGAAAAAGACAAGACGAACCGGCATTCTGAAAATATATGGTTTGGTGTTACGTATTGCCTGGCGAGCCTTGCTATTTATGAAGGCTTCCAGAAACAGGGCTTAGAACTTGCCAAGAAAGCGTGGGACAACGCGGCATTAAACGTTAGGAACCCATGGAACCAGCCCGACATGTATTCTTCCACCGACGGCAGTTATCTCTTCGGCGACCACTATATGAGGAACATGGTCATCTGGTCGCTTCTTTTCGCGCTTGCCAAAAAAGACAAGAACGCCGCAAGTTTTTTGGAGACGTTTAAAAAATGAAAGAACCATATTTTAAAGGCGAAAACTTATCGGAGCGCGCGCGCAAGAACTTATTCATACTTGACGCTATACGGCGCCGCGGCCCTATAAGCAAGACCGATATCTCGGGGCTCATCGGCTTAAACGTCGTCACCGTATCTAATTACGTGGACGAATTCCTGCGCCATAAGATAGTTTTTGAAAAAGAGTTTGATATATCAAAAGGCGGGCGCAGGCCTTTGCTTTTGGACCTGAACACATCAGCAGGCTATTCCGTAGGCATCGGCGTCAATTTATTGAGCACCATGGGTGTTGTTACAGACCTAAGCGGCAAGATCGTGCTGGAGGTCAAGAAAGAAAAGTTAAGCCATACCGCTAAAGAGGCCGTTGATACGGTCATTGAGATCATCACGGAAATTTTAGATAAAGCAAAAGGCATCCATCCTAAGATAAAAGGTATAGGCATCGCCATGGGCGGCGTCGTTGATTCGCATAAGGAAAAAGTCCGCTGGCCGGAAAGGGTGGGAGACAGCTACCACTACGTTGACGTGACCGTCCCATTAAAGGACATCCTGGAACGCGAATTTCGTTTTCCCGTCATGATAGAGAATGACGCTACTCTTGCGTGTTTCGGCGAGCAGTGGCTGGCGCTTGAGTCCGACGTCAAAGACCTCGTGTATATGTTCTCCGGGGTGGGCTGCGGCATAATGCTCAACAATGAGATATACCGTGGGGCATCAGGCTGCGCCGGCGAGGTCGCTATCCACAGCGATAAAAGAGAGACGCCTTATTTCTTGGAGAGATGGGAGGCTGACCTCGGCATCAAACAGGATTATCTAAAGGCTATGAAGTGGAATAAAAAAGGCGCTGATGTTTCCGCGGCTGCCGGAGAAATTACTTTGTCGGCGATATTTGAGTCTGCCAAGAAGGGCGGTTCTCCTGCTGTGGACGTCGTCAGGGAAGCGGGCAGGCGCTTAGGGATCCGCGTAGCCTATCTGGTCAACCTTTTGAACCCCGAAATGGTTATTATCGGCGGCGGCATAGAGCAGGCAGGTATACATTTGATAGAAGAGGTAAAGGCCGCTGTCGGTGAGTGGTGTTTTCAGGAAACAGCCCATGCCGTCAAGATCGTCCCTTCAAGATTAGGAGAAGCGGCCGCAGCTTTAGGCGCGGCCAGTCTTATCACCCGCCATACCTTTGCCGAGCTCAACGATTAACACAGAAAGTGTTAGACCTTCCCAATTCCTTATAAGGGAAGGGTCTCTCCCTAACTTGCTGGCAGAGAATAAGTAAAATGAAAAAAAGAGATAAATTTTTCTTGCGTTACTCCTTATATTATGATATATCTACATTTAATAAAGGGAGGTGTAATGAACAATAAAATAAAAATTCTGCTCGTCGGCTTAGCCGCCGTGTGTGCTATCTCTTTGGTCATTGCCTTCCAATTGAATTCCGTCAGTAAAGCTCTTCGCAATCAACTCACCGCCACAGAACAAGCGTTCGCTCAGGAAAAACAGGGCCTCAACCGTCAATTAGCCACTTTATTGGAAAGCAAAAAGAAGCTGGATGTTGAATTTGGCGACCTGCGCACAAAATTTGATTCCCTTAAAAAAGATAAAGACGGCCTGCAGGGTAAATTTGAGCTCGTGACAAAAGAACGCGCGAGTTTGGTAGAGAAGGTCCAGGACATGGCGTCTCAAAAGAAACAATTGGAAGAAGAAGTGGTCAAGCTTAAACAGTCGGGCTCGGGCACGTCGGCAACGGCTCCTATTTCCGCTGACGGCATATCTAAAGACGACGCGTATTGGGCGAATGTCCTCAGAGATAAAGCCTCGCTTGAAATACAGGTCAGCAATCTGACAAAGCAGCTCTCTGACCTGCAGTTGAAGACCTCAACCGCCATGGAAGAAGGGCGTAAGCTGGACCTACAGCTCAAGACCGTTACCGATGCCAGGGGTGACCTGGAGCGCCGGATCATCTACAATGAGAAGTTAGCTGAGACTTTATCGGAAGACTTAGTCCGGGAGAAGAGGGATAAAAGGGCTATCGGCGATCAGGTTGAGAATTTAAGGCAGGAGAATTTTGAATTAAAGACGCGTCTCATGGCCATGGGCGATAAGAAGGTGTCCCTGGAGGGCAAGCTCGTGGACCTTCAGCAGGAACGCGAGATCCTTTCCAAGCGCCTTGCCGAATTAGACCAGATCTTGCAGGAGCGTGTGGACCAGATCATTGCGGTGAAGGATGATATTAAGGCGGCGCGTTCCGAGGCCAAACAGGCCAATACCAAAGACAGCCGCGTTGTGTCATTACAGCCTATCGTAGTCAAAGCCTCTGAGCAGGCTTCTTCGAAGAGGAAGGCGCCGAGCGCCGGCCAGGTCTTGGCTATCAACGAAGAAAATAATTTCGTCATTGTGGATATGGGCGAGGACGACGGCGTCAGGGTCGGCCAGACGCTTACTATTTTCCGCAATAACCAGAAGGTCGCGTCAGTTGAGATCATCCAGACGAGAAAAGAGATTTCCGCGGCGGATATCAAGAGCGTGACTGCAGGTTCCAAGATTAAAATAGGGGATATGGTCAGTTAGACAAAGCGCCTGCCTGCCGGCAGGCAGGCCTGCCTGCAGGCAGGCGTCGGTTCCCATCCGTTCAATAACAAGAAAAGAGCCTGCGGGGCAAGCCTGCGGGCTTTAATTTATCCCGCCTTCGCAGGATACAATATGAAAAAAAATAAAAAAGTAATAAGCATTGAAGATATAGCACTTGCCGCGGGCGTGTCCATTACTACTGTTTCGCGCGTGATCAATAAGTTTCCCACGGTCAAAGAGGCGAACCGCAAAAGCGTGGAAGACGCCATAAAGAAGTTTAATTTTAAACCAAACCTTGCCGCTCAAAGGTTAGCAAGCGGCTCCAATAATACCATAGGCCTTGAGATCCCCCGCTACGAAGGCATATTTTATTCATTTTACGCCATGGAAATATTTCGCAGCGTGGGTATAGCTTGCGACGCGTTAAAAGTGGATTTTCTTCTGCATCTGACTGACGGCAAGACGTCCATAAATGCCTCGGCTATCGGAGGCGTCGTTTTTGCGGACGTCATCAACAATAAAAAGCACGTTGAAGAAATGCTGGCATTAGGTATGCCCGTCGTCCTTATGAATTATATGGCAACGGACATGGAGGAGGCGTCCAGCGTTTCTGTGGATAATCTTAAGGGTGCAAAGACCGCGACCGAGTATCTTATTAATCTTGGGCATGAAAAAATAGCTTTTATCTCAGGAGACCTCATAACCCAGGCAGCGCAAGAGAGGCTATCGGGTTATACCAGCTCTTTAGAAAAATCCGGAATTCCCGTCAAAGATGACTATATCTTAAAAGGAGATTATTCCCGCAAGTCCGCGCGCGTCGCTGCTGAGCGCATCCTTGAATTAGACCAGAAGCCTACGGCCATATTTGTATCCAGCGATGATATGGCCAGTGAGGTCGTTACGGTGTTAATGGAAAACGGGCTTAAGGTCCCTGACGATATATCCGTCATCGGTTTTGACGATGACCCGGTCTGCCTTTACGGGCAGGTGTCGTTGACCACCATAAGGCAGCCTTTGAAAGAAATGGCGCAGACGGCGGTCAAAGAGCTATTTTTAAAGATGCAGGACCCGGACCGCGCGGTGAACCGCATCGTGTTATCTCCGGAACTGATCATCAGGGATTCCGTGCGGCCGCCAAGGCAGGGCTAAAGGATGACCGGTTTTTTGTCTGATATAAAAAACAATTTTTTAGCTACGGGCGTGGGAAGCCTTCCTTTTAAAGATCCCAAGTCCGCTCTTAACTTCGTATTTGACAATCTTTCCTATCATATTCCGTTCTGGCCGCAGCTGCCCCAGTCTTCTTTTTATGAAAATATGTACGTCCAGTTCTCCGAGCAGGTGCCGGGCATCCATATAGACGAGAAACAAAGGTCTATTTGGGTGGATACCGCAAGCCCCGGATATATGGGAGAACTTGAGGAGTGCTTTAATAAGTGCCAGGCCCTTGACGTGGGCCACTTCGCCATAAGCCGCAAAGCCGCTGAGAGCCTGTATCTTTTTTCGCAGAGGCTGATGGCATTAAGCTGGCAGGGCTGGGTGAAGGCTCAAATAATAGGCCCTTTTAGTTTAGGCCTGAGCCTCTTGGATGAAAAGAAAAACCCTATTATTTATAACCCCGAACTCAGCGAGCTCTTACCTTTGATATTGTCCCTGAAGGCGTCATGGCTCATTAAACAGATAAAAGCGCACGCCAGGACAAAGATGATCATTGTTATTGATGAGCCTTACCTCGTGGCCGTGGGGACGAGCCAGTGTTCCCTATCCAAAGAGGTGATCATAAATAAGATTAACCAACTAACTAAGGTAATCCACGACAACGGCGCCTACGTAGGGTTGCATTGCTGCGGTAATACGGATTGGGAAATGGCCATGGCCATGGATATAGATATCTTGAATTTTGACGCGTATGGTTTTCTTGACAAACTTTTTTTATACGAAAAGGCCCTGATCGCTTTTTTAAAAAAAGGCAGTATCCCGGCGATCGGTATTGTGCCTAACAACGACGATCTCCTGCAGGAAGCTCTCCAGGAGCGCCTCTTTGATGTTTTAACAAACCGCCCGAAGGGCGTGGCATTATTGCAAAACGGCGCTCTTATCACTACGAGCTGCGGCTGCAGCGCCTTATCAGAGGAGTTGACGCAAAAAGCCTTTTGTATGTGCGTGTCAATAGCTGAAAGGCTTAAGGGAGAATTTTAACCATGTTTATAATCAAGGAGGTATAGGATGAAAGTTTTAAGAAAAGCGTGGGTATCGGGTATTATCTTGTCGGGAATTTTCGTATTTGCGTCTTGTCTTTTAGCGCAGGAGGCCGAGCAACAGACGACGTCCACAGCGCCGGCTGAAACGGCGGTATCCGCAGCGCCGGCTGAGGCACAGCCTACGGAGTGGGTTTGGGGAGAGGTTGTCTCTGTTGACGCGGCAAACAAACAGATCGTGCTAAAACATCTTGATTATGATACATATGAAGAAGTCCAGACCACTCTAAAGGTGGGCGACAAGACTCTTTTTGAGAATGTGGCCGCTTTAGGAGAGATAAGAGCGGGCAACCACTTAACCGCTGATTTTAAGATAGAGGCAGGTTCAAACATCGCTGACCTTATCGTTGTTGAGAAGGATGTTCAGGAAGAGAGCGCGGCGTCCGAAACAGCGGCAGCGCCGGAGACAGCGGCAGCGCCGGAGGCGCCTGCGGCGATTCCCGCGCAGGCAGTTAATGAGACGGCGCCAAGTATATAAGGCGCTCTAGCTCTCCCCGCAAAAACCGCGGGGATTTCACTGGATGCGCCTATGGCGCACATTAAGGTGCTCAAATTTAATGTTCATAGTATCTAATCTTTTGGCAGCTTTAGCGCAGGTCATGGATGTCGTCCTGACTGTGTTATACTGGATGATCATTGTCAGGGCCCTTCTGAGCTGGGTCAACCCGGATCCATACAACCCCATTGTCCAGTTTGTGCAGGCTGTTACAGAGCCGATACTTGCTCCTGTAAGAAGGTTCCTGCCGAAGGCCATGCGCTGGGGATTGGATATATCGCCGATCATCGCCATTCTCGCTGTCATGTTCCTTAAAGCGTTTTTGGTGAGGACTCTTCTTGATCTAAGCTTTCGCCTCAGGTAGGCACCATGCTTCATATACCGCTTCTTAAATTCCTGCTCCTGGCCCTCTTGCTGGCGTTTTCGGCGTTTTTTTCGGCCGCGGAGACCGCCTTATTTTCCCTGGATTCCATAAAATTAAGAAGGATAGCGCAGGCAGGTAAAAGCACTTCCCTTATCTTAAAGCTCCTTGAGAATCCCATGAGGTGCCTGACGACTATTCTTTTCGGCAACACCGTAGT
>JAZDLG010000019.1:0-3740 GCA_043802125.1 Candidatus Omnitrophota bacterium | reverse complement strand
GATCATCGCGTGCGCGTTCTTTGTGTGGTGGGTAGTCGTTAAAGGCAACTATAAGTCCGTAGAAAAGGTCTTCCTGGGGGCCTGTGTCTTTTATGTCTCATATATCATCTCCGGATTTATCACGAAACCCGATTGGGTGTTGATCGGCGCCGAAACTTTGAGGCCTCAATTTCATTTTAAGGGAATTTACCTTGTTATGCTGGTCGGAGTTATCGGGACGACCATAGCGCCCTGGATGCAATTTTATCAGCAGGCATCTGTGGTGGAAAAGGGTATTAAGCTTAAAGAATACGCGTATCATCGCTTAGACATCATCATAGGGGCCCTTGTCGTAAATATAGTGGCATTTTTCATCGTGGTCGTGTGCGCGGATACGCTTTTTAAACATGGCGTGCGGATAGAAACAGCCAAGGACGCGGCGTTGGCGCTCAAGCCTTTAGCCGGCGAGTATTGTTATCTGCTTTTTGCCTTTGGCCTGTTTAACGCTTCGTTATTTGCCGCTTCCATACTGCCTCTTTCTACCGCGTATTCCGTGTGTGAAGGCATGGGGTGGGAATTAGGGGTCAATAAAAGCTTTAAAGAGGCGCCGCAATTCTATTCCCTTTATACGGGCATAATTATTTTCGGCGCCGCGTTCATCCTTATTCCTAAGATACCGCTTGTCAAGATCATGCTTTTTTCTCAGGTAGCTAACGGTGTCCTTTTGCCGTTTATCCTGATACTCATGCTTCGTCTTATCAATAACAAGCGCCTGATGGGCGATTTTGTAAATTCTAAAGTATATAATTTTATCGCGTGGCTCACTGTTGTTATAATGATACTTCTATCATTATTTTTATTGTTTTTCGCCCTTCGCCCGAACTTCATGAATTGACTTTTAGGGTCTTTGTGGTATAGTAAAAAAAATTGAACAGAGGAGGTCTTTATGAAGAAAGTTGTTTTTGCGGTTTGCGGGTTAGTCGGCATCATCTGCCTGGCAGGTTGTGTTACTGCGAAGTCCGGTTCTTCGGCGTCTCTTGAAAGCCGCGTGCAGGCCTTGGAGAGCAAAGTGGGTATGCTTGAAACGGATACTTCGTCTTCCGGAAGCGCTTCAATATTAAGCGGCTCTGAGATGACTGAAAAGGGCGTAAGCGCCGATACCATGACTAAGAAGCAGATCCAGAAAGCGCTTAAAAATGCAGGTTATTATGATGGTATCGTTGACGGCAAGATCGGCCCGAAGACACGAGCTGCCATCATGGAATTTCAGAATAATATGGAGTTAAAGGCTGACGGCATCGCGGGCAGGAATACCAAAGAAAAACTTTTAAAATACCTACAATAATATATTAATGAAAGGAGTTTTTAAGGTGAAGACGAGAATTTTGTTAGTGGTTTTTTTGGGTGTAGTCATGATGGGGTGCAGCAAGGCGCAGGCCCCTGTGCAGACGGCGAGCGTAAACTCTGAGACATTTACTTTAAATGAAGCTGATACGCTTTTGGCGCAGCCGGCAGACGCGGCTAATCAACAATCTGTTTCCAATATCGTTGTCAATACAGAGGTGCCATTGGCAGATCCGGCTGTGGGTCAAGTATCGGATAGCCCGGATGAAAAGATGATCCAGCAGGCTTTAAAGAACTTAGGCCTTTATGCGGGAGATATTGACGGCAGCATCGGCCCTAAGACTAAAGAGGCTATTAAGGAATTTCAGAGCAAGAACAATCTTACTCCTGACGGCAAGGTCGGGCCGAAAACCTGGGCTGTTTTAAAGAATGCTTTAAACACCACTCCTACTAATTAGGTTTTAGAAAATGTCTTTTTTGTTATCTAAGGGCGGGACAGGAAATACCAGGCACGCGAAACTGAAAGCATGGGTCGCTGAAATGGCGGCTCTATGTAAACCTGACCGCGTTGTCTGGACGGACGGTTCCGAAGAAGAAAAAAAACGCCTGGAAGACGAGGCTGTAGCAACGGGTGAGATCATCCGATTGAACACCGAGAAACTTCCGGGTTGTTTTTATCATCGCACCGCTGTCAACGACGTGGCGCGCACCGAACACCTCACCTATATCTGCACCAAGAAAAAAGAAGATGCCGGCCCTACCAATAACTGGATGTCACCCAAAGATGGTTATAAGAAGGCGAGTCTTTATTTTCGCGGCGCGATGAAGGCCAGGACTATGTATGTCATTCCTTTTTCTATGGGCCCGGTGGGTTCGCCTTTCAGCAAAATAGGAGTTGAATTGACGGACAGTATCTACGTCGTACTTAATATGCGTATCATGACGAGGATAGGCAACAAAGTGTTGGACCAGCTGGGGCTTGACGGGGAGTTTACAAAGTGCCTACATTCCAAGGCAGACCTTGATATCAATAAGAGGCTTATTTTGCACTTCCCGGAAGACAATGCGATTTGGAGCGTGGGTTCAGGTTACGGAGGCAATGTCCTGTTAGGAAAGAAGTGCCTGTCGCTTCGTATCGCCAGTTACTTAGCCAGGCAGGAAGGATGGCTTGCCGAGCATATGTTGATCATGGGTGTTGAAGAGCCTAACGGCCACGTGGAATATATCGCCGCGGCTTTTCCCAGCGCCTGCGGTAAGACGAACCTGGCTATGTTGATCCCCCCGGAAGGCTTGAAAATGAAAGGTTATAAGATATGGACGATCGGCGACGATATTTCCTGGATGAGGATAGATTCCGACGGGGCTCTTTGGGCTATTAATCCAGAGGCAGGGTTTTTTGGTGTAGCTCCGGGTACAAATTTAAAGAGTAATCCCAGCGCTATGGCGACAATAAAGAAGAACACCATTTTTACTAACTGCCTTTTGAAGAAGGATTTTACTGTATGGTGGGAAGACGGGGATGAGCCGCCTCCGAGTGAAGGATTGGATTGGCGAGGGATGCCCTGGAAGCCCGGCATGAAAGATGAAAAAGGTGAGGTCATAAAGGGCGCTCATCCCAATAGCCGCTTTACTGCGCCGGCGTCCCAGTGCCCTTCTATTTCTTTCAGGATTGAGCACCATCACGGAGTGCCAATTTCAGCCATTGTCTTTGGCGGACGCAGGGCTCATGTGGCACCCCTGGTTTATGAGGCTTTAAGCTGGCAGCATGGCGTCTACATCGGCGCGACTATGGCTTCCGAGAGGACAGCTGCCCAGTTCGGCAAGCAGGGAGAAGTAAGGCGCGACCCAATGGCAATGCTGCCTTTTTGCGGTTACCACATGGGCGATTATTTTGCGCATTGGCTGGATATAGGCAAGCGGCTTGAAAAAGCGCCTAAGATATTCAATGTAAATTGGTTTCGCACGGATGAAAATGGCAAATTTTTGTGGCCCGGGTTTGGCGAGAACTTAAGAATACTTGAGTGGATTTTAGACAGGTGCAATAACACAGTAGAAGCTGTTCGCACGCCCATCGGCTATATACCTACCTTAGATGGCCTTGATATGACAGGGCTTTCTATTTCTAAAGATACTTTAAAGAAGCTTTTGGAGATTGACAGGTTTGAATGGCTGCAAGAGATGGAGAGCCAGAAGGAATTTTTATCTACTCTTGGCGAGAGGCTTCCCGCAGAGATGTGGCATGAGTGGGAAGCGCAGAATAAGAGGTTGCAAGAATAGCATGTCAAATCCCATTCTTCTTCAAACCAATTTTCCTGATATAAAATTATTGCGCCGCGGCAAAGTGCGCGATGTCTATGATCTCGGAAACAAACTTTTAATCGTAGCAACTGACCGCATATCTTGCTTTGACGTGGTGC
>JAZDLG010000014.1:0-9887 GCA_043802125.1 Candidatus Omnitrophota bacterium | reverse complement strand
CTGGATGGAGATTTAGCTAAGCTTTATTGCGTAGAAACAAAACTTTTAAAAAGAGCAGTTAGGAGAAATATTAGTCGTTTTCCTAAAGATTTTATGTTTGAGCTATCTCAGGAGGAGTACAAATCTATAAGGCGCCAATTTGGCACCTTTAAAAAAGGCGAACACGCAAAATATCTGCCGTATGCTTTTACGCAAGAGGGTGTAGCTATGCTTTCAAGTGTTTTAAACAGCGAAAGAGCTATTCAGGCCAATGTTCAAATTATGCGTGCTTTTGTAAAGCTGAGGGAGTTAATGGCAACGCACGAAAATTTAAAAAAGAAGATAGAAGAAATGGAAAAGAAGTATAATTATCAGTTTAAGATAGTTTTTGATGCGATAAAACAGTTATTGGAACCACCAAAACAGGAACCAAAGAAACAAGCAGGCTTCCATCCTTAACTGCCGGCAAATGTTATAGTAACATCATAAGCTTGAAAAGTATTGACAACTCCAACGAAAGACAAAAGCTTTTTCTTGTTTGGCCCTCGCGGCACAGGAAAGACCACGTGGGTCAAAGCCGCTTTTCCCAAAGCTTTATATTTGGATCTATTAGAGGCGAAACTTTTTAATGATCTCCTGGCTAATCCGCAGCGCCTGGAAGGCTTGATCCCCGACGGTTTTAAGGATTGCATCATTATAGATGAGGTCCAAAGAGTCCCTGAGCTTTTAAATGAGGTTCACCGCCTTATTGAGAAGGACAAATATAGATTTATATTAATCGGCTCAAGCGCAAGGAAGATAAGACGAAAAGGGCAGAATTTGCCGGCCGGCCGAGCCCTTACCTATTTTATGCATCCGCTGACCGCGTTGGAATTAGGAAAGGATTTCAATCTGGGGCATTCGCTAAAATATGGCCAGCTTCCTTGTGTTTATACAGAGCATGACCCTAAGCGATACCTTGAAAGCTATGTAAAGACCTGTCTGGAAGAAGAAATACAACAGGAGGGTTTAACAAGAAATTTGTCAGGGTTTGCCCGTTTTCTTGAAGCGGCAAGTTTTTCGCAAGGCTCGATCCTTAATATTTCTTCGGTTGCCAGGGAATGCTCTGTTGGACGCAAAGTAGTGGAAAGTTACTTTTCAATATTAGAGGATTTGCTTATGGCTTATAGAGTGCCTGTTTTTACAAAAAAGTCAAAGAGGCGAATGGTCAATCATCCTAAATTTTATTTTTTTGATACTGGAGTTTATCGCACATTACGGCCAGCGGGCCCTTTGGATATGCCGCAAGACATAGAAGGCGCCGGCCTTGAGACACTTTTTTTTCAAGAGCTCAATGCCGTAAACGCCAATTACGGATTAGGCTATAAAATATACTACTGGAGGACAGCCGATAGCGCGGAAGTTGATTTTGTTCTATATGGGAATAGGGGAATACGCGCCTTTGAGGTCAAGCGGACTGCCAGGGTTTCCGGGATTATGTTAAGAGGCCTGAAGTCTTTCCTTGCTGATTACCCTGTTGCAAGAGCATATTTTGTATATGGTGGCAATCGTCAGATGAAGGAAGGCAAGATCCCAATCCTTCCTTTAGACAATGTGTTAAAGCGCCTTCCTGAGATCTTAGCTTAGGGCCTGCCCAACTACTGGGGAAAGTGTTAACTCCTTATAAATGTTGCAGTTTCAGCCTTGACAAAATCAAAAACGTATGTTATCCTTTTGCCTCAAATGTCAAAAAGCCTTTTTAGCATATGGAAGCCTGTTTTAAGCCTTTTGGTAAAAGAGCCCAAGGTCCTTATACCGTTTTGTCTCCTTGCCGTAATTGAGACATTTGCCTTGTGGTTTCTTGCCTGCAGCCCGCACTTCCCCATAAATGTCATTATGGCTCCTCCAATCAAAAGCATCTGGGGGCCTACTTACCTGCATTATCCTTATATATACGAGCTTCTGCCGCGGATGTTCTATTACGCCAAGATCGTGGTAGGCGTTATGGTCGGCGCGCTTACAAGCGGCATGGCTGTCCTTGCGGTCTATTATTTTAAAAAGAGCCGGCGCATAGACCTAAAAGAGATATTTTTTAGCGTGCTTAAGCGCTATGTCTCGCTTTTTATACTTGCCATCATCTTGTTTACATGCGTCCATTTTGTGATGAAAGAGCCCTCAGTTTTGCTCTTAAAATATTTTTTCGCCAAGCACGCCAAACTGTTTTTCCTGGGGCCTAAGTTCTGGTTCGGTATTTTCCTGCCTGTCCTGCAGTTTTTGATGGCGGTCATACTGCAGTCGTTATTCGTCTACGCTATTCCTTACATTGTCATCAAAGAAAAGAAGTTTCTCCCGGCCCTTATTTCAGGCATAGTGCTTTTCTTCAAGAAGTTCCTAAAGACTTTTGTCGCGGTGCTGGTGCCGATGTTTTTGTATATTCCCGTTACCATGCTTCGCAGCAACATGGGTTTGCTCGCGGATATGTTCATGCCTGAATCCATCGTAGCCGTTTTGTTCATAGGCATTATAGTAGGGACGGTTATCGTGGACGCGTTGGTGACGCTTGCCACAACTCTTATTTTTATCGGGGCTACAGATGAAGCATAGAATGTCATACTTGTTAGTTTTTATTTTTGCTTTGGCGCTCATGGGCTGCGAGAGCAAATCTTTTAGGGCTGAACGCGAGATGTGGCGCGCGCACAAGTCAGCGCAGGCCGTCTATAAGAATCCCAAAGGCACACCGCCGTTCCAATTAGCCGCTGTTCAGGGACAATACCGCAAGATAATCAAGAAATATTCCGATTCCCTATTTGCCATACAGTCGCAATTCTCTATCGGACACCTTTATCTCGTTATGGGAGATTTCCAGAAGGCCCGCGACGAATACCGCAAACTTACCCTTGATTGCGCAAAGAAAGGCAATCTTTGCGCCGAGGCGTTTTTCGCCATAGGCAATAGTTATGAGTTGGAAGGCAAGTGGGACGACGCTCTATCGCAGTATAGAATGATAATGCAGTCTTTTCCTTTTTCTGCCAAGAGCCTGGACTTACCTCTTTATATAATCAGGCACTATCGCCGCGTCGGCAAAGAGGCTGATATCAAGAGCGCGGTTGACGAAGCAGTAGCTTATTACACCGGCCTTAAGAGTAAGTCTGAGACGGAAAAGGGCGGGTACATCTTGCAGAGCCTTGTTACGCGCTCCTATCTGGAAGGCCAGCAATACGAAGACGCGCTTGCCAGTTTAGACAAGGTCATCCGCGATTATCCTAAATATAGTCCTGAGCAGGCGCTCTGGATAAAGACGTTGATTTACGCGAACAGATTAAAAGATAAGGTCAAAGCCAAAGAACTCCTTCAGAAGATCGTGCGCGACTATCCTCAATCTAAGCTCGCCAAGTCAGCCGAAGCGTTGTTAAAGTTAAATAAATTTTAAAGGTCCGGGGTTAAAAATTTTCATGGGGGTGGAAATATGACCAAGGTTGATCTTTCAGAACTTCATAAAGATATTTTAAATGATACGTTGGTCAAGCTCAAAGGCCTCCTGCGCGCGGAATCCGCGTCTTTATTCTTGTTTGACCCGGAGCACCAGGAGCTTGTATTAAATTCCATCTTTGACGAACGCAAGGTCCAATTTAGGGGCCTGCGCCAGAGGATGGGCGAGGGCATAGCCGGCTCTGTTGCCAATGAGTGCAAGGCCGTCTTAGTTAAAGACATAAAGACAGACCCGCGTTTCCGGCAAGGGCGTTTCCGCCACTATCATACTAATTCGTTCATCTGCGTTCCCATACTTACAGAAGACTCGCTTATCGGCGTCATCAATATTTCAGATAAAGTCTCCGGTGAAATGTTTACGGAAGACGATTTCAATCTCGCTTGCCTTTTCGCGCAGCTTGCTTCGCGCATGGTTGAGAACCAGATTACTCTTGCCAAACTGCGCGAGGAAAATGAGCTCTTAAAAAAAGAGAAGGCCGAGATCAAGGAAGAGCATGGATTTTTGGAAAAATTCGCCTCTATGGGCAAACTCGCGGGCGGCATCGTGCATGAGATAAACAATCCGCTGGATGCGGTTATGCGCTACACGAATATGATCATTGAAAAGGACCTGGATCCATCGGTTGCGCGCGAATATCTAAACGAGATCAAGGTGGGGTTGACGCGCATCCTTAAAATAACGCGTTCTTTGTTGGAGTTTTCCCAACAGCTCAACGACAATAACAACAGAGAGACTGCCGATGTCAACGAGATGGTGGAAGAGGCGCTTTCTCTGTTCCGTCATACGCTTTTCTTAGGCCACGTGAAGGTGGAAAAACACTTCTCTGACACTCTGCCTAAGATCGTAGACAAAGGGTTGTGCCGCGTATTCTCTAATTTTATCAAGAACGCTTTTGACGCCATGCCTGACGGCGGGACGCTGAGCATAATGACTTCCCGCGAAGACGGATATCTGTCTGTCAGTTTTAAAGATACGGGCTGCGGCATCGCAGATGATATAAAAGAAAAGATATTCTCTCCGTTTTTTACGACAAAGCCCATAGGGCAGGGCGTGGGGCTTGGCCTGCCTATTTGTTTTGAGGTCGTGCAGCGCTATGAAGGAAAGATAGACGTCAAAAGCGAGCCCGGCCAGGGCGCTGAATTCAATGTCCGGATCCCCATTAAAAATTTCGGCCCGCAGGGCTAAATATGACATTGAACGGCATACATATCCTCATAACAGACGACGACGCGCTAGTGCGCAGGTCTATGTGCGAGGTGCTTTCATATGAGGGGTATTACTGCAGTCAGGCCTGTGACGGCGATGATGCCCTTGCCAAATTAAGACAAGTCCATTTTGATATCCTCATCTCTGATATGAAGATGCCCAAGCTTGAGGGCATGGAACTTTTAAAGAAAGTCAAAAGCGAATTTCCGGCCCTTTCTGTGATCATGGTCACGGGTTTTGGTTCAATTGAGAGCGCGGTGGCTGCCATACGCGAGGGCGCTGTGGACTATATCACCAAACCCATAATTGACGATGAGATAAAACTTGTCATCAAACGTATCGCGACAGAGCTTGACCTGCTTGACGAAAATAAATACCTGCGAAGCAAACTCTCTTCCACTGTGCGCCAAAAGTGCTGCGACATCATCGGCAAGAACCACAGGATGCAGAAGATATACGACCTCATTGATATTATCTCCGAGGCAAAGACAACGGTAATGATAAGAGGAGAGAGCGGCACAGGCAAGAGGCTTGTAGCGCGCGCCATCCACTATACAAGCCCGGGCGCGGACACCAAGCCTTTTGTGGAAGTCAGCTGCGGGGCGCTTTCAGAGACTTTGCTTGAAAGCGAACTTTTCGGCCACGTCAAAGGCGCGTTCACCGGAGCTATCAAGGACAGGCTCGGCCGGTTTGAGTCTGCCGAAGGCGGGACTATTTTCTTGGACGAAATAGACGCGTTCAGCCCGGCTCTTCAGATGAAGTTATTGCGCGTCCTGCAGGACGGAGAATTTGAGCGCGTTGGAGAGACTAAGACGCGCAAGGCCAACGCCCGAGTTATCGCGGCCACCAACCAGGACTTAGAAGAGTGCATAAGGACAGGCAAATTCCGCAACGACCTTTACTATAGGTTGAACATTATTTCTATAGATATCCCGCCTTTGCGCGAGCGCAGAGAAGATATTCCTCTGTTGGTGGAAAATTTCATTGAAAAACATACAGGCCGGCTGAATAAAAAACTCAGCGGCATTACAGACGACGCATTGCAAAAATTAATGTCCCATCAATGGCCGGGCAACGTGCGCGAACTGGAAAATGTAATAGAACGCGCGTGCGTCTTGACCAAGGGGCCGTTGATACGCGTAGAAGACCTGCCCGACTCTGTGAGCGCCAAAACCGTTGACTGTTCCGGCGTCAATGGTGCTGCAAACGGCAACCTGAAAGACGCTCTTCGCGACCCCGAAAAGAAGATCATTCTTGACGCGCTTGAAAAGAGCCGCTGGAACAAGAAGGAAGCGGCAGCACTATTAGGCATAAACAGGACAACGCTTTATAAAAAATTAAGTTATTACGGCATTGATCCTAAAGGCAGGGCGTGAAAAACATAAAAATAACTTTGGCTGACCTTATCCCATTAAATGAATTGCAGGAGATGCAGGACTCTTTCTCCGAGGTCGCTAACGTCAGTATACGCACCATTGATGCTAACGGCCGTTCGTTGACCGTTATGAGCAATATGTTGTCTATCTGCCCGAATGGGTTCTGCAAACAATGCCTGCCTGCGTTCCTTGGGGGCGAAGGTATTATAGACGAAGAATTAAGTTTTGAATGCATGTCCGGCCTCAAGCATTATCTCATACCTCTGAAAGTCTCGCTTTCAGCGGCTTCTTCCCTGATACTCGGCTATATGATAGTAGGCCCTGTCGTATTTATGAAAAGGAATGATAAAGAAGAATATAGAGATACAGCCCGGAAGATGAGGGTTGAATTTGATCAGCTATGGAGTTGGATATTAGAATTTAGAGTGTTCTCGCATCGCGGTATCAATTCTTTGAAAGATATGATTGAAAATATGACGAACCGTATCTTAAACCTCGCTTACGCGAAGATGATGATCCAAAAGAAGATGTCAGGTAACCGTTCGGCCAGGTTATTTGAAAGAAGGGCCGCTGTCTCGCGGCATAGAGACGAGTTCCTTGAGCTTTTTCTTGATTTTATAATGCAGGTGACCCGTGGCAGCGCTGGTTCTGTGATGCTATTAGACAGTCAGAAGGGGGCGCTTGAGATGAGGTCTTCCCGGGGCCTGCCGCCTGAGGTGGCGCAAAAGACTTCTTTAAAGCTTGGCGAAGGTATTTCCGGGCTTGCCGCCGAGATGAAGAAACCGTTCCTTATAAATGAAGAACGCGTTGATTACCTTATTTCAGATAGATTGAATAAGCCGGAGCTTTTTTCGTCTATGGTCGTCCCTATCAAATCCCGCGAAGACGTCTATGGTGTTATAAATGTTTCCTCTGATAAATCCCTGCCTGTCAAGTTTGACGAAACAACCCTTGCTCTTGTGATAAAGGCCGCAGGTATTGCCGGCGTCGCCCTTGAAAGTATGCAAAACTAATGAGACAAATCAAACAGGACACTTTGTCTCATTGGCGGCGTTCGGATACAGGCGGGATCTTTAAGATCTTGCGGTATTTAGCTACGGTGCGACGCGCCAAGGATAATTTTTCTGTTTCGCGTATCTGCTCAACTATTTCCTGGTCCCTTAAAGGTTTTGTTTTGTCTTCATTCTCTACCAGCTCACGAATTTTAAATTTGATGCTTTGAGCAGAGACATCTTCACCGTCTTCTTTTTTAAGCGAAGTTGAGAAGAACCCGCGCAGAGGGAATATGCCTATCGGCGTCTGCACGTATTTATTCATGACGATGCGCGATATGGTGGATTCGTGCATGGATACTTTTTCGGCTATTTCTTTTAACGACAGCGGCCTCAATTTATCCATACCTTCCAGCAAAGCTTCCTTTTGTGTCTCGGCGATGATGGTGATGACCCGCGTTAAGGTCTCTTTACGCTGGGTTATGGCGTTGATAAGGTTAGCGGCGTTCTTCAATTTTTCACGTATGAAGTCTTTTGTTTTTTCATCGGTCTTTTTTGATCTAAGCATGTTTTTATACGTGGGATTGACCCGTATGACCGGTATAGAATCGTCTTTGGTGGAGACGCGCAGAATGTCGTCTTTCTCCTCAATAGTGATGTCGGGTATGACGTATGCGGTCTCTTCGTTTGAATAGCCGCGGCCCGGCTTTGGTTCAAGGGAGTGTATTTTTTCAATACAGCGCGTTAATTCTTCGCTGTCGCATTTTAATTTTCTGCATACTTTGTGGAGCGAGTCCTTATGCGCCAGGTCCTGGAGGCATTCTTCAATGAGCCGGCGCGCCAGAGGGTCTTTATCCTGTTTTTTATCCAGCTGGATAAGAAGGCATTCTTTGATATCGCGCGCGCCTACGCCGTTAGGCTCAAATGTCTGGATGAGCTTTAATATTTTTAGCGCGTCTTCTTCGCTGCACCCTGCTTCCGCGCAGACGGCAGACAGGCTTTCGCGCAAATAACCGTTTTCATCAATGTTATTAATAAGAGCGGTCCCTATGCGGAGCTGTTCGCCAAATTCGGCATCCGCGGCGTTGATCCTAAGCTGCCTTAATAATACTTCTGTGAGGTTTTCTCTTTTTCCGGGGATGGCCTTTTCGTAGGCATCTTCGTTTGACTCTATCCGTGTTGGCGTAAATTCGGTTAAGGCCCCGTCAGGGGCCTCGGCTCCGCTAGGTGCCTCTGCATTCTTTTCTGCTTCCTCAATGACCGGGTTTTCAATAAGCTCAGCCTCCACAACCTCTTTGAGCTCAAGGAGAGGCAGCTCTAAGATCTTCATGAATTGCCGGAGGCTCTGCGTGAATACGGCCTTTTGCCTGTGTTCTAATTTTTGCGTTAGCGCCATACATACAGTATATCATATTAAATAAGCACGTGGCTTATGGAATGATCAATGAACATAAGCCACTGTGCGAATTTATACCGATACTAGCAAGCAGATTTCTGTGAAATCCGCGCAGCGGGTTAGTATCGGTATCTAGAAAATTTCGTTGCTAATTTTAGAAGTAATCAGTAAAATATAAGCTATGCAACTTTTTGCCCGGGCTAAGAAAGTCCTGGTGGCTGATGATGAAGAAGACATCTGCCTCTATTTGAAAAGATACCTGGAGCGTAAGAGGATGAAGGTGACCTCTTGTTTGGACGGCCAGGAGGCGAAAGCCCTGATAGAAAAAGAAAGCTTTGATTATTTCCTTCTTGATTGCAGTATGCCTAATATCACGGGACTTGAATTGATAGGTTTGGCGCGCCGGCGCAATCCGCAGTCAAAAATAATCCTCATCTCAGGGTTTCCTTCAGTCAACGAGGATGTTGTTCGTAAGCTTGGAGGAGATTCTTTTATCCATAAACCCATACAATTAACCGAGATTGACAGCATATTAGGAGTAAAGTAATGAAAATATTTTACGGCATTATTTTAGCGGGGTTATTTTTTAACGTATGTTCTATTAATCATGCGTGGGGAGAGGAGGCTCCGGTGGCAACAGGGACTATAGTGGTGTTGGAGACTAATCAGGGGAATGTTGAGTTGAAGCTTTTTCCGGAGGTGGCTCCAAAGGCGTGCGAAAATTTTATAGGTCTCGTGAATAAAGGGTATTATAATGGGACCGTGTTCCATCGTGTCATCAAAGGATTCATGATACAGGGCGGAGACCCCACGGCTACCGGTAGGGGCGGGGAGTCATTCTTCGGAAAGCCTTTTGATGATGAGGTGCAGGCCGGTGTCGGATTTGATAAGGCTGGTATCTTGGCTATGGCCAACGCCGGGCCCGGGACCAACGGCAGCCAGTTCTTTATCACGGTCGCGCCAACGCCGTGGCTTAATATGTATCATACTATATTCGGTGAAGTCGTATCAGGTTATGACGTCGTAGAAAAGATAGTGGGTTCTCCCGCAACGCCCGGGGATAAACCGCTTAAGGAACAGAAGATAGTCAGGGCTTATATAAAGGAGTAGCAGGCCACCCGGCGCTAAGCGGTATTGCGCCGGTGTTGTGTCAGTACACAAAACAAAAGGGGGTTGTATGATGTGCGAAAAAATGATCGGCGAATATTATTCCAGCTCATATCTCTTATTCACCATCCAGATCATCTTTGTGCTTATGTTGTTCACGTGCCTGCTGGTGTCGCTTGTGCGTCAACGGGTGATAATAAAGATATTAAAAGAGATCAGGGATAAGAAGTAAAAACAAAAACACAGTTGCATATGGGGGGAAACATGGCAAAGGGGACAGTGAAGTGGTTCAATAATCAAAAAGGTTACGGTTTCATCACGACATCCGAAGGAAAAGACGTATTTGTGCACCATAGTTCCAT
>JAZDLG010000058.1:0-37511 GCA_043802125.1 Candidatus Omnitrophota bacterium | reverse complement strand
ATGCACGCGGCGCAAATTAAGCCGCCAAAAGAATTTGATCTTACGAAAATGGGTAATGACAGCGTGACAATGCAAGGTATCAGGACATACGCGCCTCTTTTAGAAGAAGTGCCGTTATCGCTTGTTAAGGTTTAGGTGAGGTTATGGATAAGTCAAAGATCAATGAAGTCATTGAAACGGGAAAGCTGATATGGGAAAAGAATTTAAGCGGAGGCATGTCCGGAAATATCAGCCTAAAAGTAGATAATAACTCAGTTCTTATAACCGGCCGCGGCACATGTTTAGGCATGCTTGAGGAGAAAGACGTCTGCTTAATGGACCTGGAAGGCAGTCCTTGTGATAAGAATTCGCAATTGCCTTCATCTGAGAAGCTATTCCATATAAGTGTATATAAGAATTTAGACGCAAAGGCAGTAGTGCATGTTCATCCAACGTGGACGAATGGTTATTTCGCTGTCAACGACAAGATTGAATTTGATACTTTTGAGACGCGCCTGACTTTTGGCGATGTGCCGGTAGTTGACCAGAAGACCCCGACTATAACAGATATCACGCCGGTCATAGACGCGTTAAAGAAAAACAATGTCGTAGTCCTGAGGCATCATGGCGTAGTCGCTATAGGCGAGACGTTAAAAGACGCATTTTTTCTGGCGCAGACACTGGAGGAGGCATCACAGATGGCATTTGTGAAAGATTTTTATGCCTCCCGCAAAGGCCTGCCTGCCGGCAAGGCAGGCCTGCCCGAGTGCAGCGCAGAGACGCAGGCCCCGGCACAGCAGGCAGCAGAAAAAAAATATAAATTATTTTCCGAAGAGCAGATAAAGGCTATTGTGGCCTTAGTCAACAAAGATGAGAAGTTTAACCGGCTTTCCATTGAGGCATCTTTAAAGACAAAGCTTGCGGTCGTGCTTGATGCGCATGACGGCCAGACCATATATTGTTTTAATTTCGCTGACGGAAAAATAGTGGATTACAGCCGCTCAGTTGATGAGGCGGAATTTGTCATTTCTGGAAAAGGCGAATATTGGCGCGCTATTTTTAACAGGCAGCTGGACCCTTTTGCCGCGACCACGCAAAAAAAGCTGAAATTAAAGGGCGATTTCGCGAAGATCTCGCGTTGGTATGTGCCCTTTAACAGATTGTTTGAGTTGTGGGTGAAGACACCGGTGGAATAACCCGTGTTTACGCAGGGAGAGTATATGAACCATTATCAGATGTATATTGACGGAAAGTTTTGCGACGCTGAAAGCGGCCTTACGCTTGAAAGCGTAAATCCCGCCACAGAAGAAAAGATAGCGAGTTTTCCCAGCGCGGGAATTCCTGACCTGGAAATTGCCATAAGCGCGGCGCGCCGGGCTTTTGACGAAGGCGAATGGCCGGCCATGACTTTGCCTGAACGCTCGCAATATCTTTTGCGCATCGCGCATTTAATACGCGAATCAGCTTATGAGCTATCGCGCATTGAGACTAACGATACAGGCAAAACGTCAAAGCAGACTACGTTCATTGATATACCGGTTGCGGCAGGAGCTTACGAATATTTCGCGGGCGCGGCATGCCAGGTCAAGGGCCATACTCTGGCCATTCCTGCGCCGGCCGCCAGTTTCACATTGCGCGAACCTGTGGGTGTTGTCGCCGCCATAACGCCCTGGAATTATCCTTTTTTAATGGCTGCCTGGAAAATAGCCTCCAGCATTATTTTAGGCAACACCGTTGTTTTCAAGCCGTCAAAGGAAGCGTCTTTAAGCTGCCTTGAGCTGGCTAAGATCTTAGAAAAATGCGAGTTGCCCAAAGGTGTTGTCAATATAGTTACAGGCGAAGGCTCTACATTAGGTAATGCTCTTTCGTCTTCTAAGGCTGTAGATATGGTCTCATTCACAGGTTCAACGCAGGTAGGCCGGGACGTGATGAGGGCTGCCGCCTCTAATTTAAAAAAATTGACTCTTGAGTTGGGCGGTAAATCGCCGAACATAGTTTTAGCGGACTGTGACCTGGATACAGCCGTGTCCGGAACGCTTACGGCTATTTTTATGAACCAGGGCCAGATGTGCGTGGCAGGTTCGCGCCTTATCGTGGAAGAAAAAATACACGATAAGTTTTTGGAGTTGTTGGTTGCTAAAACAAGGAAACTAAAAATCGGGGACCCGCTGGACCCGGCAACGGATATCGGGCCGCTTATCAACGCCAAACAGAAAGAAAGGGTCTTGGAATATATTGCTATAGGTAAAAAAGAGGCCAGATGCGTTGTCGGCGGATCCACGCCCGCGATGAAAAAAGGGTATTATGTGGAGCCTACGATATTCGCGGATGTCAAAAATGATATGCGCATCGCCAGGGAAGAAATATTCGGCCCTGTCTTGTCTGTTATTAAGGTAAAGGATGCTGCTGAGGCTGTGCGCGTGGCGAATGATACGGATTATGGTTTGGCGGCTATGGTCTGGACTAAAGACCTGAATCAGGCGAATGTTTTGGCTAAATCTTTGCGCGTCGGCACGGTATGGGTCAACACCTTCGGCGGTTTTTATAACGAAGCGCCGTTCGGCGGATATAAGCAGAGCGGCATAGGCCGCGAATTAGGCTTGGAAGGCCTATTGGAGCACACACAGGTTAAGCACGTTAATATAGATCTGACCCCGGGGGGAAAAAGCTTAGTTGCCTCATGGTTTAACGTATAATTCACATAAAGGAAGGGCCTAAGGAGCAAAAATTATGAAGAAAGTATTATTTATTATGCCGCCTATAGGCGGTTGGGCGACACACGGCGTAAACCGCGCGGCTAACCAGTTTTACGCGCAACTCGCCGCTTATATCCGCGAGAAAAAAGTCGGCGAGCCTTATGTCCTGGATGCCAGAGCGCTTGACCTGACATACGATGACTTAAAACAAAAAGTAAAAGAGTTGAAACCTGATGTCGTTGTGCTTGGCGATATCCTTCATTCTACCGGAGGCCTGGCGGTAATATGGCATTTTAATAAGACGGCGTCTCTTGTAAAAGAGGTAAGCCCGCAGACTTCCGTGGCTGTCGGAGGATTGTGGTATTCGGCGCTTTATAAAGAAACATTGGAAGATAACAGAGCTATAGATTTTGTCCTGATAGGAGAAGGGGAGCTGACGCTGGAAGAATTGTTGAAGGCGATAGAAGACCGGATTCGCGATTTTTCAAAGATCCCGGGCCTGGCGTCCCGCCTAAACGGCGTTATTGTCGCAGGGCCCCATCGTGAACTGATCAGTGATATTGACATACTCCCCTTGCCTGCATACGACTTGTTTCCAATGGAGAAATACGTGAACCATACCTACTGGACGAATTTTTGCGAGCTTTTTACGAGCCGCGGATGCCCGGGCGGATGTTCATTCTGCTATGAATGGAGCCAGTATGACCCGCGCGCACCACGCGATTTTGTGTCCTGGCGCTCGCATTCAGCCTCCCGCATTGTAGATGAGCTTGAGCTTTTGACAAAGAAATTCGGCGTCAAGACAGTCGTCTTCCAGGATGACGCCTTCAACGTGAATCCTGAGATGGTCAAGGGCGTCTGTAACGGTATATTAGATAAGGATATCAAGATCAACTGGGTCATCCTCGGCCGCGCTGATGATTGGGCAAGACAGGAAGACATGATACCTCTTATGAAAAAGGCCGGCATGTTCATGGGCCTGGTAGGCATTGAGGTCGGCAATGACGCGGAACTTTCAAGGATAGGCAAAGGAGTGACCGTGTCGCAGATCAAAAAGACCGTTGACGCCCTAAGGCGTAATGACATAGCGACTGTCGGCACGTTCATGATAGGTTTTGAGGATGATACGGAAGAGGCTATAAAGCAGCGCTTTGCTTTTGCCGATCAGGTGGATCCCGATGTCTTTGCCCTGCAGTTTGTCACGCCTGTGCCAGGGTCGCCACTCTGGATGAAATTAGTAAAAGAAGGCCTCCTGGACCCTAAAAGAATAGACCTTATAAAATGGGATTTTCAGCATCCCGTGGTGCCTACGAAGCATTTGAGTATTGAAGAAGTTGGGAGGCTCGGTTCCTGGTGCATGCGTGAGTTTTTCTCGCGGCCGCATCGGATACACCGCATCATGGGCGGCAAGTATTCTGAACTCGCTAAGCTTTGCATCAAAGATTTTATGTCAAATATCTCTAAATTTGAGGCTGCCGCGACTAAAGGAGACTTGTATGTCTGAACAATTTAAGATGACGTGGGAAAAGGCCACGGAAGAGAAGTTTAAGCGGATGCTGGCTAAGATGCCGATATTCCATCGCCATATGACGGAAGTAGGGGCGACAGAGAAGGCTGAAAAGAACGCCAAAGAGCGCGGCTCAAGGGTGGTTGAAGAAGAAGACCTGATGCTGGCTATGTTTTCAGAGGTGCCTCTGCAGTTCTATTCGTTGATGATCCGGCTCTTGGACGTTGTCGGATTTGATTACAAAAAATACAATCTGCCAAGGATATAACAGTGTTTCAGGAGAACAGGCATGATATTGTTATCAAAAGCGATCAGGCATCCGTCCGTTATGAGATCCTGTGGTGGGGGGAAGCTGTTTGGTGGCCGCAAAATTCTTTGATGCGTTTTGTGCGTTTGACCGAAAGGCCTCTGTGCAAGGGCACGCGTTACAGGCAGGAAGTGGTCATACCTTTCGCGCCGAGCTGGGAAGTGGAAATAGATAATCTTACCGACACAAGTATCACGCGCCGGTTTTTAAACGGCATGTTCATGGGTTTTGAGACGGTGAGTCTTATTGACAGGGCCGGCAATGTTGAAGTCAGCTATAGGATGCATTATGAATGCCAGGGGTTTCTGAATCATCTTTTATGGCTTTTTGTTTTTAAGAACCTGCACGATAAAAATATTGAGCTGATATTGGCCAGTTTGAAAACTTATTTAGAAAAAGGAAAGAAAGAGGAATGAAAACAGCTGTCATAGGTTTGGGAGCGATAGGCGCTTTGGCGGCGGGGTACCTTAAGTCCAAGGGCGTGCCTGTTATAGCTGTCGGACGCCCTGAACAGAAAAAGGCTATTGAAAAAGATGGGCTTATCATTGAAGGCACGCGCGGCCGTTCCTTGATATATCTAGACGTCAAACTTCGGCTTGAGGAAAAGGTAGACCTGGCTATAATCGCGGTCAAGACCCAGGATATACGCGACGCTGTAGATAAATCCAGGGAATTTCTGTCGGGGCCGACTATTCTTTCTACTCAGAACGGCGTTCGGGCTGATAAGTTGCTTGAATTGATGCTGGGCCCGGAAAATATAGTTTCAAGTATTGTAATGTTTGGGGGGACTTATACGCCGTTCAATAAAGTCGTGCATAATTTTGAAGGCAATTGGCTTATCGGCCGGCCGCAAGGCCCGAATGACGCGAAATGCAAAGAGGTCGCTGAGTTTTTGAAGATAGCTTTTAATACGATAGAGGTAGAAAATATTTCAGCCATGAAATGGACCAAGGTATTCATTAATTTTTCAAACACACTACCCGCATTAGTGGGCAAGAGCATGCAGGAGACTTACGGTGATCTAGGGATGTGCAAATTGTCTCTGAGGCTGTTAAAAGAAGGTTTTGACGTAGTTGATAAATTAGGTATTTCGCTAGCGTCCATGCCGGATTTTGATGTAGAGAAGTTAAAAGGTTTGACGCGAATGCCTTTGGATGAGGCAGCGCCCATATATTCCGGCATAATGACGAATCTAAGCAAAGAGCTTCTGTACGGCTCTATTTTGCAAAGCATCCGGCGCGGCCGCGCTTCAGAGATAGATTTTATCAACGGAGAGATAGCTAATCAGGCAAGGCTCAATAACATTGAAGCTAAATTGAATACGCGCGTCACAGAGCTTGTCCATCACGTTGAGGCGAAGAAGAAGTTTTTGACATTTGCCGAGGTTTCGGAGGATATAGAGAAAAGCGCGCAGTTGACACGCGAAGACTTCTTCTAAGGGCACAACACCGAGGTCGGACCTCGGTGTTCGGGGCCGAGGTCGGACCTCGAGATAGAGAGGATATTGACATGGAGCAAAATAAGCCAAGCATGAGTGAATTAAGGAAGATGGTCAAGAAGACGCGCGTGAAGTTTCCGCGATTGCGCCTGACCGTCACCAAGCAAGAAGGGTATTGTTACCATAATTACGAGGTGGGTAAGCAATTTATTTTTGAGGATTTTACGCATCCGCCGGAGCATTTTTGCGCTGGCGCCCTGCATTCCATTTTCCCGTGCATGTATGGTTTGACTTTTGGCGCTGAGTTTCCTTTCATGGATAATATGTTGTCCCTGAAGACCACGTGCCCTGACGGTAAAAAAGTTGAATTTTTAACTGAATTGATAGATGAAGAGGGGAACGTTATTTCAAAACCAAAGCTTGAGGCGGGAAACGCCGAAACGCCAGCAGGGCCTAACCCCAAGACTATGGAGATAGAAGTCAAAGAGTGTACGGGCAAGTGTTTCTACGGTTATAAAGTAGGCGATAAGATCCAGGTAAAAGGTTTGCGTACGCCTGAGGGTTTTTGCGGAGCTGCGTATCATATGCTTTTTCCGGTTTTATTCGGTTTGAATTTTGGGGCTAAGTTCCCTTTTGAGGAGGACCCTAATTCCTTGAGCACGCCGACCTGCCCTGATGGAGGGCATGTTATTTTTAAAGTTACAAGACAAGCACCATAATGTGCGCCGAAGGCGCATATTCAGCGTAGTCCTTGTGAGCGAATTGAACACATCAATGTTTAATTCAGTGAAATCCCGCGAAGGCGGGAGCGAACAAAGAAATAAGAGGAAAAATGATTAGAAGAAGGGTGGTTGTAACGGGGCTAGGCGTTGTTTCGCCCAACGGCATAGGTAAAGATAATTGCTGGAAGGCTATGGCCGGCGGCGTTTCTGCTGTCAGGCGAGTGGATATGTTTGATGTCTCTATGTTTCGCACGCGCATTGCCGCGTATTCTAAAGAGTTCAATCCTTTTGAATTAGGCTTAGACGAGGAAGAGGTCAAGCGCATGGACAGATATGTCCAGTTTGCCGTTGTAGCCGCTGCTATGGCGGTCAAGGATGCCGGCCTGGATTTTTCAAAGATCAATCGCCAGAGGGTCGGCGTCAGCCTTGCTAACGCGATCTGCGGGACTAAATATATGGAAGAGGAGTTCGCGCTTGTCACGGATAACGGTAAAAAACCCATTGATCCGAGATTGGTGCGCCCTTATCTTTATGATGCCTCAATGTTCAATACGCCATCGGCGGAATTGTCTGCGAAGTATCACTTGAACGGTATCTGCAATACGATCTCTACCGGATGTACTGCGGGAACTGATTCCGTGGGTTTTTGTTTGGAGACGATCCAGGACGGTGATTTGGACTTAATGATCGCAGGGGCATCAGAGGCGCCGCTTACGCCCATAACATTCGGCGCTTTTGACGTGGTCAGCGTTTTATCAGCGAGGAACGATGAACCGGAAAAAGCCTCGCGGCCTTTTGATAATAAACGCGATGGTTTTGTTCTTTCCGAAGGCTGCGGGCTCTTGGTCTTAGAAGAGCTCCAGCACGCATTAAAAAGGAAGGCGCGTATATACTGCGAGATAATAGGTTACGGCACATGCAATAACGCGTTCCATATGACTGATCTACCGTCGGATGGATTGGCTATGGCTGATTGCATCAAGCTGACGCTTAAAGATGCCGAGATCAAACCGCAGGACATTGATTATATCAACGCGCACGGTTCTTCTACGCGTATGAATGATGTGTTTGAGAGCAATGCTTATAAGATCACCCTTGGCGATTACGCCTACAAGATCCCCATAAGTTCGCTGAAGTCCATGATCGGGCATCCTCTGGCTGCAGCCAATGCTATTGAGATGGTGATGGCGTCTATGATCTTTGAAAAGGACGTTCTTCCTCCCACGATAAATCAGGAAGTCCGCGACCCTCAGTGTGACCTGGATTATATACCGAACAAGGCGATCGCAAAGAAAGTCAATATGATATTAAAGACTTCCAGCGGATTTTCCGGCATACACTCAGGTATTGTTATGAAAAGATACGCGGAGGGTAAATAGATGTTCAAAAGAATAGCTATTACCGGATTCGGCATCGTCGCACCCTCAGGCATAGATAAAAAGGCTTTCTGGGCCAACATAAAGGCAGGGCGCTCTGCCATAAAAAAGATAGAGCGTTATGATTCAAGCTTATATCAGTCCCATATCGCTGGCCAGATACATGATCTGGATGCTTATTCACACGTGTCGTCAAGATTATTGCAGAAGATAGACCCGTTTTCCCATATGGCGCTTATCGCCTCAGAGCTCGCTCTCAAAGACGCAGGTATTGATGTATCAAAGGAGAACTTGAACAACATCGGTATCTTTATGGGCAATGCTTTGGGCGGTTGGCTCTATGGCGAGACAGAGCTGCGCGACCTTTACATTGAGGGCCGCGAGGGCGTGAGCCCCTATATGGCGTCAGCATGGTTTCCGGCAGCGCCCCAGGGGCAGGTCTCCATTTATTATGGCATCAAAGGATATTCTAAGACAATCGTATCTGACCGCGCCAGTTCGCTCATGGCCATAGGACACGCGATAAGGATCCTGGCCAAGAACAAGGTTGAGTTTATTTTAGCCGGCGGTATGGAAGCTCCGCTTTCGCCATACGGCCTTCTTTGTTGCAACACTAACGGCGACTTATCTAAGAATAACGAACATCCCGAAGAAGCGTATAGGCCTTTTGATAAGGCTCGCGACGGTTTTGTTGTCGGCGAAGGCGCGGGTATTATGATACTGGAAAGCGAAGACAGGGCAAAAAAAAGAGGCAAGAAGGCCCTTGCATATATTACGGGATACGGCACGACATGCGACGGCGTAGACAGGATAAAATCTGACCCCAGCGGGAAACAATTGGCGCGGGCCATAAGGATGGCGTTAGATGACGCAAGTTATAAGCCCGAAGATATTGATTATATTTCTCTGGATGGCGCAGCGACATTAGAGGGTGATGTGTCAGAAGTAGCCGCTATCAAAGAAGTATTTGGCAAATATGCCAAAGATATACCGGTAAGCGCGCCCAAGACTATGTTCGGCAACCTTCTGGGCGCTTCCGGAGCCGTGGATGTGCTCGTGACAATAATGGCTATGGAGCACAGCCTTATACCTCCGATGTTGAATCTAAAAGAAATAGACCCGAAATGCGAGGGTTTGAACTATTGCAGGGATAAAGCGAAAGAACATAATATCCGCCGGGCCATTGTGCTCTCAAGGGGCCGCGCCGGCATCAATGCGGTCTTGGCGTTAGAGAAAGCGTAAAAAGAAGGGAGAGGCATGGATACAAAAACAAAAGTTAAGGATGTCATTGTGAAACTTTTGAAGGTAAAGCCCGAAGAAGTCAAGGAAGGCTTATCGCTTGAGCAGAGTTTGGGCGTTGATTCAACAGAGATGGTAGAGGTCTGTATAGCGCTTCAAAAAGAGTTCGGCATTTCAATTCTGGAAAAAGAGGTCGCTAAGCAACATTCCGTTGAACAGATAGCCAAAGTCATAGATTCCAAACAAGCACATTAAAGGTGCATTATGCGCATTATTGACCTAAGCCTTCCTATTGACGACACCCTTGTTGAAACGCACGCGGCGACGATTGACCGCATTACTCATGCCGAAGGCGTAGAACATTTTAATGAGGTCGTCATGGCAAAGCAGCCTGGCGGCAAAGAACGCTTTGCCAAGGGCGAGCGCGTGGCAAAACCGAACGAGGTACCGGATGCCGAGATGTTGTCATTGGAAATAGTCCATGCCTCGGTGCACATGGGAACCCACGTGGACGCGCCGTTCCATTATGGTTCTAAATCCGAAGGCCGGCCAGCGCGCATGATAACTGATGTGCCGCTGGAGTGGTGCTATGGCCCGGGCGTTGTCCTTGATCTTACTCATCTGAAGTTCCCTGGGAATATCAAAAAAGATGACGTGACCGGCGCTCTTAACCGCATAAAATACACCCTTAACCCCATGGATATCGTTTTGATATATACAGGCGGTGATAAATTATTGGGTACGCCTGATTACGTCAATAAATACGTTGGCATGATGCCGGACGCGCTTGAGTTTATCCTTGACCAGGGCATTAAGATGATCGGCATTGATACTATAGGCCTGGATAGGCCGTGTTTTGAGATGTTCAATGAATTTTTGTCCACAAAGGATAAAACTAAGATATGGCCGTGCCACTTTTTAGGCCGCAGGCGCGAGTATTGTCATATGGAGCGGATGGGAAACCTCGGTGCAATACCTAAACCTTACGGATTTACTGTTTCGTGCCTGCCTGTCAAAATAAAGAATACAGGCGCAGGGTGGACGAGGGCGGTAGCTATTGTTGAAAATTGACACCCCGCGCTAAATGACGCCCCGCGCATATGGAGGCGCGGGCGTGCGCTTAGTAGCGCAAATTGCGCGGGTGTTCCGTTTTCTACGGAAGGAGGATATTATGGGCCACACATGTAATTCAATAACGATAAACGCGCCTTATGAAAAAGTATTTGATATATCTAACGATATTCCGCGCTGGACGGAATTGTTCGGCGGAGAGTACAAGGAAGCAAAAATAGTCAAAAGAGAAGGCAATAAGATTGTCTTTCAGTTGACTGATGATGAAGGCCGTTCTTGGCAGTCTTTTAAGCTTTTGTTCAAAGAAAATTATTTTACCTATGCCGAGAGGATCAACCCAAAATTCCCTTTTGAATATATGAAGATAGTATGGCTTTATACATCAAGTCAAGACGGTGTCGTCTTGACTTGGATACAGCATTTTACAATGGACAAAACAGCCAAATTCAATGATGAGCAGGTGGAAGGGTTCATCAATAAACACTCAAAAGAAAACCTTGAGATATTTAAAAGAGTGATTGAGAAAGAAGCGCTTCAATGAAGTTTTACAGGCAAGGCAATTTCTACAAGGGAGTTATAAATCAAGCGCGCCGATTTTTTTATTCTTTGTCTGCAGGGATTTTGTATTGCGTTTAATGTAGCATCTATTGCCGCCATAGTTCCTGCTGTGGCCAAAGATTTTGGAATATCAAGTTTCATCGTAGGGCGCATCAACTGGGCTTATATGCTTCCGTACGGCTTAGTCGCGCTTGTCTACGGCCCTTTGACGCGGCTCTTTGATAATAAGTACATAGCGTCCGGCAGCCTTTTGTTATTTTCAGTATTTAGTTTTCTTTCGGGAAGTGCTCAAAATTATCAGCAGCTTTTTATATTCCGGTTGTTAGTCGGCGCTTTTGCCGCCGCGACGACACCCTTGGTGCTTATTTATATCGCGGATCACGCTGCCGAACAGCGGCGCGGAAAATTCGTGGGTTTGTTTTTCAGCGCGACGTTTGTAGCGGACCTCATCGGTTTATTTTTGAGCGGTATTATCCCGTGGCGGGCTATGTTTTTTATACCTTCGGGCTTGGGGTTGGCGGCCGCCGTTCTTACACTTAAATATTTTCCCCGCACCCTTTCGGGCAAGGGGATAACCAGCAGCAGGTATATGGAAGCCTTAAAGCAGCCGGTTATCTTTAAGGCCTTTACCTATATTTTTATTATAAGCATTTTATACCACGGCGTGCGGCAGTGGCTGGGTGTGTATTTCGCGCAGGAATTAGGTTTAAAACAATTTTTTGTTTCTATTACTCTGACGGCCGCAAGCCTGGCCGGTATTTTTGGCGAAGCCTTAGGAGGGCATTTCGCGGATAAAAAAGGCAGGGTCGCGACCTTAAGGACCGGCGTGTTGCTGATGTTCGCGGCTGTCGCTATGCTCGTTTTTGCGCGCTCTTTAGCGGCGCTTATTATCTTGATGCTTTTCTGGGGGTTTGGCTGGACTTTAAATCACGCCGGCCTGTCTACGTTTTTAACAGACCTAGATAAGCGTTTTATGAAAGAGATATCAAGCCTTAACAGCTCTGTGCGTTTTCTAGCCGGAGGTTTAGGAGTTATTATAGGCGGCGCGGTGCTGCAGAAGAGTTTTATCACGGGTTTTGTGATCTATGGCCTGTTCTTATTAGCGATGTTTTTGTCCACAAAAAAGATCTTAAGCCATATAGGGAGGTAGCGATGTCGCAGTTAAAAGGCAAGAATGTGATAATAACGGGTGCCAGCCGCGGTATCGGCCGAGCTATAGCTGAATCGTTGGCTCGCGAGGGGATGAATCTTGTACTCGCAGCCCGCGGCAAAGAGGCTTTGGATAAGACTGTATCCGAGATCAGCGAAAAATATAATGTAAGAGTATTAGGCGTTTCTTGCGATGTCTCAAAACAGGCTGATTTAGAGAATCTCGTCAATACCGCGATAAAGGAATTTAAAAAGATAGACGCGCTTATCAACAATGCCGGTGTTTCAAGCCAGCATCCTTTTCACGAACAGCCTTTGGAAGATATTGAAAAACTTATGTATACGAACTTTTTCGGCTATGTGATGCTGACACGCCTTATTATTAACCATTTTGTTGAAAATAAGGGAGGCGCCGTCATCAACATGGTTTCGGGCTCTACCATGGTGGACCCGCCGCCGCGTAACTTCATAGTTTACACATCTCTTAAATGGGCATTGCGCAAGTGGGGTAAGGGGCTTTTTTGGGAGATGCGCGATTTCGGCATCAAGGTGACGTCTCTTTTGCCGGGAGTGACTGATACGGAATTGACCGGAAAGCTTAATGATATCTCGCAAGACCGCTCAAGGCTTATGACGACGGAGGCGATAGAAAACGCGGTGAAGTTCGCGTTGACGGTGCCGGCTAATGTATGCCCGCTGGAAATATCCGTTATCAATCAGCAGACGCCGTGGACAAAACCTATAATACCGATGAAACAGAATCATCCTGAGAAATAAAATGATAATTGACGCGCATAGCCATTGGTTGCCTCAGGAAATAATTGATAACGCGCATTTTTTCTCTAATGTGTGGGGCGATATTGAGACGCACGTGGCGGCCATGGACAAGGCAGGCGTGGATAAGGTCGTCCTTAGCTATCCGACGTCAGACGCGCATATCCACATGGGAAATTACGAGAAGGTCGTTGAGATATATAACGAACGAGTCGCGGCTATTTTAAAGATGCGGCCGGATAGGTTCATCGGCGCTGCCATTCTGCCGGTTGTCGATGAGAAAAAGATGTTAGCCGAGTTTAAGAGGGCAACACTTGAGCTGGGTTTTAAGGCCATATCCCTGGCCACCAGTTTTAACGGCTCATTTTTAGATGACACGCGCTATATGGCTTTGTATAGGAACGCGCAAAAGTCAGGCGTCCCTATTTTTGTCCATCCGCAGATAATCAAACCCATTGGCTTTTCCCAGGTCAACGACCCTCTTTTGACACCGGTAATAGAATATGTCTTTGAGACTACGATGTGCGTGGGAAAACTTCTGATGGCAGGAGTGTTTGAACAGTTCCCGGACTTAAAATTTATATTTGCGTATTTTGGGGGTGTGACGCCTTTTATCGCGCATCGCTATGACGCGACTTACGCGATGCTTAGGGGGATAGACTTTGTCAAGGATCTGCATGATAAGCCATCAGCCTATCTAAAGCATATCTACGTTGACACCAGCGGTGACAAGACGCCGGCTAATTTTATTTCATCTTTAGAATTATTCGGCCCCGAACATATCGTCTGGGGCAGCGATTATCCGGCGAAGAAAGATATCGCCGCGTCCATGGAGGTCCTGGATCATCTTAGCCTGACCGAAAAAGACAAAAAAAACATCCTGGGCGGGAATATGGAGAAGATCTTTAAAAGTAAGGAGATAAAACTATGAAGATTTTATTTTTACAGCCGCCATTAGGCGCGTGGGCTATGTGGGGGACGCATAAAGCCATCAATATTGGCCACGCGCAATTAGCCGGATATCTAAGAGTTCATAATCCGGGCCTTCAAATTGAGGCTCTGGATTGCCGCGCTTTGGGCCTGAATGATGCCGGTATGCTGGAAAGGGTAGGCCAGATCAAGCCGGATATCGTCTATGTCGGAGACATCCTGCATACGACCGGAGGGCTCGCCGTAGTCTTTATCTATAATGAGGCAGCGCGCAAAGTCAAAGATCGCTACCCGCACATAAAGACTATTGTCGGCGGCATATTCTACGCTTCAGCCTCAGAATTTACAATGCAGGAAAACCCGAATATTGATTTTTGCATAGCCGGCGAATGTGAAGAGACATTGAGCGAGATCGTGCGTGCAATAGCCAGCTCTAATCCGGATTTTCCTTCGGTGAAGGGTGCCGCCTGGAGGGAAAACGGAAAGATCATATTGAATGCCTACAGACCGCTCATCCAGGACTTGGATTCTTTGCCAATGCCGGCTTATGACCTGTTTCCCATGGACAAATATATAGGCCATACCTATTGGAAAAATTATTCCGAGACCTGGAATTCGCGCGGCTGCCCGGCGGCTTGCACTTTTTGTTACGAGTGGGGCCAATATGACCCGCGAGGTAATCAGGATCTGAAGAATTACCGTTTTCGCTCCGCTGCCAAAGTCGTAGAAGAGATGGAGATACTCTATAACCAATATGGCACAAGGGTCATTGTCATGATGGATGATACCTATAATGTCTCCCGCAAAAGAATGGAGGAGACCATAGAGCTATGCCTTAAGAAGAATGTCGCGATGAAGTGGATGCCTCTGGGCCGCGCGCCTTATTTTATCAGGGATATAGACCTTTTCAAGGATCTAAAGAAGGCAGGTTGTTTTATGTGTTTGGTGGGCCTGGAAGTAGCCGATGACGAAGAGTTGAAAAAAATCAAGAAAGGCATTACGGTAGAGCAGGTCAAGGAGACCGTTGCTAAGCTGCGCGAAGCCGGTATCGCGACAGTCCTGACCTGGATGGTAGGGTTTGAAGATGATAATGAGGAAATAATAAAAAGCCGTTTTGCCGCTGTTGATGAGATAGACCCCGATATTATCGCTTTGCAGTTTTTAACGCCTATCCCGGGTTCGCCGATATGGGATGACGTGACGGCCAGGGGATTGCTTAAAATGGAAGACTTGAATAAAAAGATCAAGCAGTGGGATTTCCACCAGCCTATAATGCCCACGAAGTTTTTGTCTACGTCGGCCCTGGCGGATCTGGCGTCTTGGGCGTTCAGGGAATTTTTTTCCAAACCCGGCCGCATCCAGCGGGCTATGCATAACAGGAAATATGATCCTTTGGTCAGCGTTTGTGTGCGCGATTTTATGGAGAACGCCAATAATTACGAAAAAGAAACCCACGGCGAGAAATCATATGTTGGTAAAGAGTGACGTTGTATTAATGCGATGTTTAATGTTGAGCAAATACATAGCCTTCTTACGCCCGGGGTTTCGATCCTGGCTTTAGGCGCTGATACCCGTCAGCGGATTTCCTGGACACTCCGTGTCCAGGGGGCGCGGGGTTTTAAGATCTATTCCTTGTCGCCCAAAAAAGATTTTAGCGATATAAGAGAATTTTATTTTCAAGCTGCTCGTTTGCTTAAACAAAAGTTCTGTTTAAGGCCTGATGTTATAACGTTTGACCCGCATCCTAACTTTGTCTGTCAAAAAGAAGCGGATGCTATCCGCAGGTCTTACTTTTCCAAAGCTCGTCTTGCTCCGGTATTTCATCATATCGCGCACGCGGCGAATTTTGGCATAGAGGTCAGCCCAAAGAAACGGTTCATAGTCCTGACTTTTGACGGCACCGGTTTTGGCCAGGACAATAATGTCTGGGGCGGAGAGTTTTTCGCCTATCAGGATAAGATGTTTAAGAGGCTCGCCCATTTTGAGTATCAAGTTTTGCCGGGCAACGAAGCTGCCATACGCGAGCCTTGGCGCGTGGCATTAGGCATCCTTAATAAGATCTATCCGAAAGTGACGACCCGCGGCATCACCAGTACGAGATTTAAATTTCTGGAAGGTATGCCTAGTCATAAGGTCGCGATAGTCCGACAGATGATTGAAAAAAGATTCAACGCTCCTCTTACTTCTAGCGTCGGAAGGCTCTTTGACGCTGTTTGCGCTATTTTAGGATTAAAGGCCGTAGTCGTCAAAGAAGCAGAAGCTGCCGTTATTTTAGAAAATGCAGCCGCTAAGTATAAGCTTCGGGCGCAAAGCTATGCCTTTGATATCAAACAAAAAAATGGCGTCTTGGTCGCAGGCACCACTTTATTATTTAAGGAAATAGTAAAAGACATCGCCTTAAATAGCCCTGTTGAGAAAATAGCGTATCGCTTCCACGTGACATTAGCCCATATTATACGAAAGACGTGCCTAAAAGTAAGCGCCAAAACAGGCATTTCGGATATATATTTTTCCGGCGGCGTATTTATGAATAACGTCCTGGTAGACGAGATAAAGAAAGTCTTGATAAAAGATCTTCAACTTCGGCTATTTTTTGCAAAAAGGCCCATGACTACGGATCTGGGTATTTCGCAGGGACAGATAGCCGCGTATTGTATGGAGAGGTAATCCCATCCCGCCTGCGGCGGGATTTCGCTGGATGTCCCGCTAAATCGCGGGACAGGAGTGCTCAATGTGTATAGCATACCCAATGAAAATAGAGCGTATTGAAGGAACCATGGCTAAAGTTTCTGTGGGATCCATAAAAAGCGCGGTTAGCATTCAATTGATAGAAAAGCCGAAAAAGGGCGATTACGTCCTTGTCCACGCCGGCATAGCCATTGAAAAGATAAATAAGGCAAGAGCCAGAGAGATATTATTGCTGATCACGGAGCTTGGACAAAAAATAGATAAGCAAGAATAATCGAAATATACAAAATTAATGAAATATATAGACGAATATAGGGACGCCAAAAAAGCCAGTCAGCTGGTCAGCCTGATCAATAAAGAGGCGAAGTTGCCTGTTTATAAGATCATGGAGGTCTGCGGCACGCATACCGCGGCAATTCGAAAGTTCGGTATAAAAAGCATGCTTTCGGACGCGATAGAGTTGATCTCAGGGCCGGGCTGTCCTGTATGTGTGACTAGCGACGGGTATCTCAGGAACGCCTTGTTTCTTGCCAGGCGTAAAGATATGGTCATCACGACTTATCCGGATATGTTGCGCGTGCCCGTAGGCCGAAGGTCTCTTGAGACTGCGCGAAGCGAAGGCGCAGATATACGCGGCGTTAATTCCGCGCTTGATGCCCTGGATATCGCAAGGCGCCTGCCTAAAAAAGAGATCGTTTTTCTTGCAGTAGGTTTTGAGACTACTGCTCCTGGTACAGCCATAGCTTTGGAAACAGCAAAAAAAGAAAAACTAAAGAATTTCAGTATCTATTCGGCGCATAAGACCATTCCTGAAGCGCTTATTGCACTCGGAAAAGATAGAGAGCTTACCCTTAATGGTTTTTTGTTGCCTGGCCATGTCAGCGCCATCATCGGTGTATCAGGTTACGCTCAAGTATTCAAAAAGCTAGCGAAGCTGGCGCTGTCTTCAGTGATTACTGGGTTTGAATCTTCAGACATACTGCTTGCCATATACATTATAGTTAAGGCTGTAAATTGCGGCCGGCCTATTCTGGAAAATGAATACGCGCGTATTGTGCAGGTTAAAGGTAATATGCGCGCCAAAGCATTATTGAAAAAGGCGTTTGTGCAGAAAGACAGCGTATGGCGCGGCCTGGGCATTATAAAAAATAGCGGTTTGTTTGTCAGAAGCGGATATTCGGACTTTGATGCGCAGAAGAGGTATAAGCTAAAAAATGAGGTTCAGAACACGCATGCTTCTTATGGTTGTTTGTGCGCCGATGTTTTAAAAGGCAAGATAGCGCCAACGCAGTGCCCATTTTTCGGCAAGTCTTGCACGCCACTGGCGCCTAAGGGGCCCTGCATGGTCTCACGGGAAGGCACTTGCAGGTCTTACTACGAGTATAAATGAGCCGAGGTCGGACCTCGCCAATCGAGGCCGAGGTCCGACCTCGGCCTCGGGGATGCTATGGACAAAATAACGCTTTCATACGGCAGCGGAGGTACCTTGACACATAAGCTCGTGACAGAGCTATTCGCCGCCGCTTTTAAAAACGAATATCTTGACGAGCTGGATGATTCGGCGGTCTTTAATTTGGCTGCAGGCACATACGCCTATACCACTGATTCTTACGTCATTGACCCTATATTTTTTCCGGGTGGCGATATAGGTAAGTTGGCTGTCTGCGGCACGATCAATGACCTTGCCTCTTGCGCGGCTGAGCCTAAATTCCTGACAGCGGGTTTTATCCTGGAAGAAGGTTTTGCCTTCCGCGACTTAGAAAGGATCGTCTCATCCATGGCCAAAGAAGCAAGGGCCCAGCGTGTCAAGATCGTCGCAGGAGATACCAAGGTCGTGCCCCGCGGGAAAGCGGATAAGGTCTTTATCAATACATCCGGCATAGGCGCGGTCAAAAAGCGGCTTAAGGCCTCCATGATCAAACCGGGGGATATGATCTTGATCAATGGCGCCATAGCCCAGCACGGCTTAAGCATTCTTTTGTCCAGGGAAAAATTTAGCTATAAAGCCGCTATAAAAAGTGATTGCAATTCTTTGGCCGGTATTGTAAAATTACTACTTCAAAACGGCATTGATGTTCATTTTATGCGCGATGCGACGCGCGGCGGGATTTCAGCGGCAACGAATGAGATTGCCGGTCTTTGCGGATATTCCCTTGTTTTGGAAGAAAAGCGAATCCCCGTAACAGCTCCTTGCAGGAATTTAGCCGATATCTTAGGCCTGGAGCTTCTTGATATTGCCAATGAAGGCAAGATGCTCTTTTTTGTAGCTGCCCGCGACTCGGGCAAAGCCCTGCGCTTATTGAAGTCTTCGCGTTTAGGCAAAGAGGCCGCTATTATCGGCGAAGTGCTCAAAGAAAAAAAAGGGCGAGTGTATTTGAAAACCGCCCTGGGAGGCGAGAAAACCCTTTCTTCTCCTCTCCAGGAGCCTATTCCCAGGATCTGTTAATGAGGCCGCGGCTTATATGCACGAACATTCTTTGATCAAAAATATGCTAGACGTGGTTGAGCGGGTAAAAAAAGACCAAGGCAGCAGGGAAGTCGCGGGAGTAACCGTTGAGCTGCCGGAGTTCGGAGCGCTCAACGAAGAACATTTTAGGTTCCATTTCAACGAAGCTATTAAAAACACGCCTTGGGAAGACTTACAGCTTGAGATAGTCCGCGTCTCTTTCGGCGTTGACGCGAAATTGACACACGTGAGCTTTAAGGAATAAATATCTATAATATACAAAATTAAGGAGCTTACATCATGAAGTACGCAGTCATTAGTAAAAGCGAACTGGGCCGATGGTTTGATTCTTTGAAAAACAGGGGCAAGATATATGGCCCTAAGAAAAAAGAGAGCTCTTATGTTTTCCGGCCTATTAAGGATTTTGAAGAGATGTCCCTGAAATACATACCTACCATCCTTCCTCCAAAAAAATATTATTTTCCGCAGAAAGAATTTTTGTTTAAATTTAAGATCAACCCTTTTTCTACCGGCAAGGCTATTAAGGAATTTGAGGAATTTATCCTTTTCGGAGTCCACACCTGCGATATCGCCGGCATCCAGTGCATGGACGTGGTCTTTAACGAAAAACCCGCGGACCCGAATTATTTGAACAGAAAAGAAAAAATGACCATCATAGGTATTGAATGCATGGATTATTGCGACAAGTATGCCTCGTGCGCGGCAGTCGGCACGCACATCTATAAAGGCGGCTATGATATCATGCTTACTGATCTTGGCGATGAGTACGCTATGCACATTAATTCAGAGAAGGGCGAGGACCTTGTCTCCGGCAAAAAATATATCCGCGAAATGAAGACAGGAGATAAAGAAAAACTTAATAAGGCATTTGAAGAAAAGTTAAAAAAATTCAACAATGAGTTTAACGGCGACATGGGCTGGGTAGACAAGGCATTTGAAAAAGGGTTTTTCAGCCCCGTGTGGAAAGATGTTGGGAAACGATGCGTAGGATGCACTAATTGCACGGCCGTATGCCCGACGTGCTATTGTTTTGACGTTACCGACGAAGTCTCGTTAAATTTTAACGACGGAGATAGATACCGCGTGTGGAATTATTGCCAGATGGATGATTTCGCGAAGGTCTCAACCGGCGAAGATTTCAGGCAAGGACGGGATGAGCGCCAGAGGCACCGCTATTATAGAAAATTCAAATATTCCGTCCAAAAATATAATAAGTATTTTTGCACCGGTTGCGGCCGCTGCACTCGCGCCTGCATGGCCAAGATCAGCTTGATTGAGACAGTAAATGAGCTTTTGGGCGAGAAGGGGGCAAAATGAATCACGATCAGGCATTCCTGGAGATGCTGCGCACTTCTCCCTATAGGCCTATGAAGGCAAAGATCATCAAGGCTAATAAGATCACTGAATTTGAAAAGTTTTTCCGCATAGAGCTGGAAGGCAAAAAGGAATTAGGCCATGTCCCGGGCCAGTTTGTCCAGCTCTCTCTCTTCGGGTATGGTGAAGCCCCAATATCAATATGTTCTTCGTCAACTCAGAAGGAGTATTTTGACCTGACTGTCCGAAGATTAGGCACTGTGACATCCGCGCTTCATAAACTTGACAGCGGGGATATCTTAGGTATCCGCGGCCCTTTTGGCAACGGGTTTCCTTTAGACAAAATGCACGGCAATAACATCCTTATTGTTGCGGGAGGCTTAGGCATAGTGCCGTTAAGGTCTCTTATCCATTATATTTTAGACAAGCGTAAAGACTTTGGAGAAGTCCAGATACTCTTAGGATGTAAGACCCCGAAAGACATGTTATTTGGCGATGAGATAGCCAGCTGGCAAAAGAGAGCCGATATCAAATTTAGTTGCACTGTGGATAAGGCTGATCCGGATTGGAAAGGTAACGTCGGCCTTATTACAAACCTTATCCCGGGAGTGACTATCCGGCCAAAACAGACCTACGCAATAGTAGTCGGGCCGCCTATTATGTATAAGTTCGTCATAAAAGAACTCTTAAAGAAAGAAATACCCGAATATCAGATAATCGTGTCTTTGGAAAGAAAGATGAAGTGCGGCCTTGGAAAGTGCGGCCACTGCCAGATACGCAACGTCTATGTCTGCCAGTGCGGGCCGGTCTTTACCTTTGAGCAGCTGCGAGAAATGGAAGGGGAATGTCATGAAGGAGAGTGCCATGTCTAAGCCTAAGCCCAAAGTCGCTTTTTTTGAATTTACGGACTGCGAAGGTTGTCAGCTTCAAGTGGCTAATCTTGGAGCCGGTCTGCTTGAGCTGGCTAAAGTCGTAGATATAGTAAATTTTAGAGAGATCATGAGCGAGGCCGGCCAGGAATATGATGTCCTGGTTGTGGAAGGCAGCGTTGCGTCGCGGCACGACGAGGAGCGTTTGAAGAAAATAGCATCCAAAGCCAAGGTGATAGTGGCCCTGGGCGCTTGCGCTACGATTGGCGGCGTCAATAACTTAAAAAATCTTAAATCGCTGGAAGAACAGAAGAAGGCCGTGTACGGCGATATTGATCCCGTGCCGGATGCCATTGAAACCAAGGCTATTGATGAAGTCGTTAAAGTTGATTATTACGTCCATGGCTGCCCTATTTACGGCCCGGAGTTCTTGAAGGTCATGGAGTGCGTGTTATTGGGCAAGCCTTATAATGTTCCGCAATATCCGGTGTGTGTTGAGTGTAAACAGAATGAGAATGTGTGCGTCTATGAGAAGGGACAGTTTTGTTTAGGCCCTGTTACAAAGGCTGGCTGTAATTCCTGGCTGCCTAATTATGGAAGCGTTTGCGTCGGATGCCGTGGGCTTATTGACAATCCCGCAGCTGACGCTCAAAAAGACATCCTCCAAAAATACGGATTGACCGTAGAGGGTATACTGGATAAATTCACGTTGTACTGCAACGGTAAAAAAGAGAGAGCTAAATATGGAGAAGAGCCCAAAAAATAAGGACGTTAAGATAAACGTCCATTATCTTACCCGCGTTGAGGGGCACGGAGATATCACCGTAGATGTAAAAGCCGGTGAACTAAAAGAGTGCAAGTTCAAAGTAATAGAATCAGCCCGTTTTTTTGAGACAATGCTGCGTTCAAGATTGGTCTACGAAGCCCAGCATTTGACGAGCCGCATATGCGGGATATGCGCTTGCGGACACAGCCTGGCATCTATCAAAGCCTCGGAGCGCGCTATAGGCGTTGTGCCGCACGAGGACACAGTCATGCTGCGTAAACTTCTCCTGCATAGTGAGGTGATGGACAGCCACGTGCTTCATGCCTATGTGCTGGTAGCGCCTGATCTTTTAGGGGTAAAAAGCATTATGCCCCTTATAAAGACGCATAAGCCGATCATAGATATGGCGTTCAGGATGAAGAAGCTTTCTGATTTTGCCGGAGAAGTATTAGCAGGGCGCCATGTCCATCCAATTTCTTTTGCCATCGGAGGACTGACCAAGATACCTGATACGACGCTTTTAAAGAAGCTTTATCAGATGATGCTGGAGGCGCGCAATGATTTTGAAGAGACGGTAGCTTTGTTTAAGAAACTCAAACTACCTAATTTTGAAAGAAAGGCGCAATATGTTGCTTTATCCAGCGATGAAGAATACGCCTTTTACGACGGTAAGATAAATATCAACGGCCAAAGCCTGGTAGACCCACAGGATTATCTCTCTGTCATCAAAGAAGAGGTCCGCGATTATTCTTCGGCAAAGTTCGTAAGCGTCAACAACGAACCATACATGGTAGGGGCACTTGCCCGTTTCAACTTAAACGGCGATAAGCTGGACAAGAAGTCAAGGCAAGTCGCAGAGCACCTGGGTTTGAAGCGGCCTTGCTATAATACATTTATGAACACGGTGGCGCAGGTAGTAGAGTGGGGATATTGCCTGGAGCAATGCATCATTATCTTAAAGAAGATGTTAAAAGCCGGGATCAATAAGGAAAAGGTCTTAGTCACGACTTATCCTAAGATGGATAAGTGGCCCATTAAAACCAAGGCAGGCCGCGGCGTAGGCGCAGTTGAGGTGCCGCGCGGTATACTTTTCCACGATTATACTGTTAATGAGGACGGCATTGTGACCGCCGCTAATTGTATCATTCCGACAAATCAGAACATTAATAATCTAGAAGCGGATATGAGAAAAATAGTGCCTGAGATCATAACCAGCCAAGACCAGGCAGAGATGACCCTGACGCTTGAGATGCTGGCGCGCGCCTACGATCCGTGCATTTCCTGCTCCACTCATATGCTTGATGTCAAATTCGTCTAACGATATCGCGATTATCGGTTTGGGCAATACCCTGCGCCGTGACGACGGTATCGGCATACATATACTATCCATCCTTGAAGATCAGCTGAAACAAAAAGGCGCCAAATTCCTGAATTTCGGGATTGCCAGTTTCGGCCTCATCAATTACATAACAGATTTCAAAAAATGTCTTTTAATAGACGCTATGGATGCCGGTTTAGAACCGGCGAGCCTGAAGATATTCAGGCTTAACGAAGCCTCTTGCCGGATTAAAGAGAATAAATTTTCTTCCCACGAATTATCGCTTTCCGACCTTTTGGGCTTGTGCAGTATGCTAAACGTCTCCAGTGATGTGCATATCGCAGGCGTCCAGGTCAAAGATACCTCTTACGGCCTTGAAATGACAGGGGAACTGGAAAGATCCAAGAGCCGTATCGCCGAAGAGATCCGAAGCTTTTTGGGAACCTGGGGCTTAAAGTAGTTGGAAACCTAATATGATCAAGTTAGATCAGGCGCGATCCATCGTATTGAAATACGCTAGACGCGCGCCCGCGCGCGCGGGAATGAGCGTTTGTCTCAAGGACGCTTTTGAAAAAGTTTTGGCCCAAGACCTGCGGGCTGTTTGTGATTGCCCTGATTTCAACAGGTCTATTATGGATGGCTACGCCCTCAAGAGCTGTGACATTTCTCATGCGGGAGCTGTTTTAAAGGTTATAGGTTTTGTTCCGGCCGGCGTTTTACCCAAAATACGCCTTAAAAGAAGTGAGTGTATAAAGATAGCGACCGGAGCTATGGTGCCTCCTGAAGCGGACAGTGTCGTCATGAAAGAAGACGCGCGTCCTTTGACGGATTCCCGTGTTAAAATATTAAAAAAAATAAAGAGCGGCGAAAATATATCTTTTAAAGGCCTGGATTTTAAAAAGGGCAGCCTGCTATTAAAAAAAGGTTCTGTTTTAAATACCGCGCGTATCGGGTTACTTGCGTCGCAGGGTAAAAATAAAGTTTTAGTTTTTAAGCCTCCCAGGGTAGCGTTCCTTTCAACTGGCAATGAAGTCGTTGAGCCGGGCATGCCCAAAAGATCAGGGCAGGTCTGGAATACATCAGCTTCTATGCTAACTGTTGCCTTGCGCCGGTTGAATATAGCGCCGCGTTATCTTGGGCGAGCCCAAGATGAGCCTCGCGGGCTTCTTAGGAAAATAAAGGAAGGCCTTAAAGAAGATGTCTTTATTATCACCGGCGCCGTATCCGTAGGAGATCTTGATATTGTGCCATCCGCGTTAAGAATGTCAGGGGCGAGTGTAAAGTTTCATAAGGTGGCCCTGCGTCCCGGCAAGCCGTTTCTTTTCGCCGTCAAAGGTAAGTGTCTCGTCTTCGGCCTTCCGGGGAATCCTGTCTCAAGCTTTGTATCATTTTTATTGTTTGTCGCTCCTGCCATAAGCAAGATGTCGGGGCATCGATGCGGCAATTTTTTAGAAAAAGGCATTTTGCAGAAAGGCGTGTATAATAAAAGCGATAGATACAGCCTTTTTCCCGCGGCTGTGGAGATAAAAAAAGGCCGGACTCTTCTTAAACCTATTCATTATAACGGCAGCGCGGATATTCGCGCAGTAGCACTAGCTGACGCGTTTTTTATGCTTGATAAAGGAAAAATGGCTCCCAGCGGTTCGCAAGTGGATTTTTTAAGGCTGTAGATATGGATCATTCCTATACGTATTTAAGGCTTTCAATTACGGACCAATGTAATTTTAACTGTTTTTACTGCCAGCCCGCGCTTCGCCGGCATTTTTTAAAAGACACGGATTATTTAAGCTTTGACGAGGCCTTTGCGCTGGCAAGCCGTCTTGTCGCCTGCGGCATAAGACACGTTAGGCTTACAGGGGGAGAACCCCTGCAGCGCCCGCAGGTAGCCTCTTTTGCCAAGAGGCTTTCGGCTATACCGGGTTTGGAATTTTTATCTTTGACCACGAACGGCTATGGGCTTTCGCGGGCGTTAGGCGGTTTAAAAGAAGGTGGAGTTAGTAAGATCAATATCAGCCTTGATACTTTAAAGAGAGACAGATTTAAGCGCCTTACTGGAAAAGACGTATTTTTTAAAGTGAAAGAGGCTGTGGTAAAAGCGGCTCATTCAGGTTTTAGGCATGTCAAGCTTAATTGTATCGTCATGAAGGGTTTTAATGACGATGAGATACTTGATTTTGTGGAATTTGGATCAAAATACAGCTTAGACGTGCGCTTTATAGAGTTTTTTCCGACGCACGGCAGGTGCGATTCTCTAAAACAGATATTTTTTCCTTCGTCAGCCGTGAAAAAAATTATTTCAGATGCCTATGGGCGATTAGAATCTTTGGGCAGCGATCCTTTTTGCGGCCCGGCGCAGTATTTTAAGACCAGGCACGAGTCAGGCCGTATCGGTTTTATCAGTTCTGTAACTGACTTTTTCTGCGGCGCGTGCAACAGGCTGCGCCTCACCGCTGACGGCAAACTCTATCCATGCCTTCATTCGGATCATTGCGCGGACTTAAAAGAGCCCTTAAGGGCATCTGACGGCGCGACGCTGGCAAGGCTGATAGAAGGCGCGATAGCTGATAAAAAGATATTTAACAAAGCCCAGTGCAGCCGCGCTTTTGAGATGTCAAGTATCGGGGGATGACAGAAGACACCTGCCTGCCGGTAGGCAGGGAGGATGGAAGATGGCGATAAAGATGATAGATATTTCAGATAAAAAGTTTACAAAGCGCGTAGCGGTTGCATCGGTGAAGGTTGTTTGTTCTTTTGAGATTATAAAAAAGATAAAAAACGGCTCTCTGCCGAAAGGTGATTGTTTGGCTGCGGCTCAAACAGCGGGTATTTTAGCGGCAAAGAATACGGCAGCTATTATACCGTTGTGCCACCCACTTTCTCTAGCCTATGTCGGTATTGATTTTAAATTCGGAAGACTAGCTGTGACGATCACGGCGAAAGCAAAAGCTAGTTATGCCACGGGTGTTGAGATGGAGGCGCTGTTAGCTGCTTCTGTAGCGGCCTTGACTATCTACGATATGGCAAAAGCTGAAAGCAAAGATATCGTCATCACGGATTTGAAGTTGTTAAAGAAGACCGGCGGCAAAAGCGGCGACTACGTCGCTCCATAGTTCTTTCGCAACGCACATGTTCGTTTATCGGCTCTGGGGTTGCCATGCACAGGGACGCTTGTCTCACCCCAGCGGGTGATACAAGCTCGGCTTTCGGCCTCGCTCGTCCCGACTATTCGTCGGGACACCGTGCCCGCTCGGCCTGCAAACGCCCCGCGACAATCCAAACCAAACCATACCTTTTGCCTGGATTTGTCTGCTTTGAGAGATAATAGGTTCTATGAGCAGTACGTATCCCTCAACGCAGACAATTAGAAATTTTTTGGCATCTGATTTAACGCCGGTTGGCAAGGGATTACGGCGATGGTGTAGCGACACGTTTTTATGGAGCGCAACACCAGAGACGTAAACCGTAGCCAACGGCAAAAAATTTCGTCTGCGGCAGGGATACGTGCTACGAAATATATTCCAAATTAAAAAAATGACCGGGAAAGTTTTTTCGATCAATATCGGGAAAGAAAAGGGCAAACCTAAGGATATGGTGAAGTCCGCTGTATTCAAAGAAGGCTACGGTATTGAGGGCGACGTGCATGCCGCAGGGGGCGGCCGGCAAGTCAGCCTTCTTTCCATTGAAGAGATAGAAAAGGTTGAAATGGCGGGTTCAGCTTCGCGCGACATAGATTTCAGGCCCGGCATTTTCGCAGAGAATATAACAACAGAAGGCATTGACCTCTCAAAACTTAAAATAGGCGCCAGTCTACAGGTCGGTGAAAGTGTTGTTTTAAAAGTAACGCAAATAGGCAAGGAGTGCGTGAGCGGCTGCCATATTATGCAACATGTAGGCCGCTGCATCATGCCCAAGCAGGGTGTTTTTGCTTCGGTTGAAAACGGAGGCACTGTTAACCTGCACGACAACATAACGCTCTCAAGGCAGAAAGTATTATTCCCATGGTTGAAGACATAAGGAATTACACGCTGAAAGAATTGGAAGAAAAATTTAAAAGTTTAGGCCTCCCGTCTTACCGGGCGCGGCAGGTTTACGGCTGGCTCTATAAGAAGGGCGTTGAAGATTTTTCTTTGATGGTCAACGTACCTCAAGACGTCAAGGAAAGGCTAGAAGAAGTATTCAAAATAGAAAAATTGGGACTGGAGGAAATAGAGACCTCGCGTGATCTTACGCAGAAATTCCTATTCAGGCTCAAAGACGACGCCCTTATTGAGGGTGTGTCCATACCTTTTAAGTCTCGCGTCACGGTATGCCTATCGGCTCAGGTGGGATGCAAGTTTTCCTGCGCGTTTTGCGCAAGCGGCCTTCTTGGTTTTAAGAGGGACCTATCAACGTCTGAGATTGTCTCCGAGTTTATCACTATTCGGAAAAACGTTTCAAGCCCCATTACAAACGTTGTATTTATGGGCATAGGCGAGCCGCTGGATAATTACGATAATGTCATGCGCGCCATCAGGATCATGAACTCTGAATTAGGCATTCGCCTGGGCGCGAGGAAGATGACCATATCAACCGCGGGGTTCGCCCCGGGAATAGAGCGTTTGAGCAAGGAAGGCCTGCAGGTTGAACTTTCTGTTTCTCTGCACGCCGCTACCGACGAGAAGCGCAGCGAGATCCTCCCCATTAACAGGAGGTTCCCGCTAAAGGCCTTATTTGAAGCTATCCGTAAATATTACGATGCCACAAAAAGAAAAGTCACGTTTGAATATGTTCTTCTCGGAGGGTACAATACCGGCGTTGAGGATGCTCAGAGTTTGATAAAGCTTATGCGCGGGTTAAATGCCAAGGTCAATATCATCCCATATAATCCCGTTATTTCCAGGGTAGGGTTTCAGGCGCCGAGCAAGCTTGAGGTCTTATTTTTTAAGAGTTATTTAGCAAAAAACGGCATTGAAGCGACGGTCCGGATGCCGCGGGGCGCGGATATTGCGGCTGCCTGCGGCCAGCTTAAGTACAAGATGCTGAAGGCGAGGAAATACGATGGCTCCTAAAGTCCATACAACCGAAATAAAGGTCAGGTACGCCGAAACGGATAAGATGGGCATTGTCTATTACGCTGATTATTTAGTATGGTTTGAAGTAGGCCGCACGGAATATCTTCTCGCGCAGGGCTTGGATTATCGCGATGTTGAGAAAGAAGGGTTGTTTATGGCGGTCGTTGAGTCAAATTGTGTTTATAAAGCGCCCGCGCGTTATGCCGATATTATCATTATTCATACGTGGCCCAGCGATGTCGTAAACTCAAGCTTAAAGTTTAACTATAAGGTTCTGCGCAAAAAAGACGGCCTCCTTCTGGCCGAAGGCTATACTACGCATGTCCTCATTGATAAGGATGTCAAGCCCCGCAAGATACCCGAAAAGATAAGAGACCTCCTGACGTGAATATCCCTTTAAAAGCCAAAACCCTGTTCTGTTTCTTGCTGATCATGGTGCTTACGGGTTGCGCTACGGCCTATAATCCTGCGACGCAAAAGAAAGAGCTTATTTTTATTGATAGTATGCAAGAAGTGCAAATAGGCCGCGGCATATCGGATAATATTATAAAAAACGAGATCTCGCCGCTTAATGACGCCGCAAAACAGCTTCTCGTAAATAAGATAGGCCAGAGAATAGCCCAGGTTTCAGATAGGAGAGATATTGTCTATCACTTTATGGTATTAGATAGCCGCGATCTGAACGCTTTTGCCCTTCCTGGCGGATATGTATATATTTATAAAGGCCTTTTGGATAGGATAGATGAACAGGGGCTGGCCGCCATTTTAGCTCACGAGGTAGGGCACGTAGCAGCCAGGCACTCCGTTAAAAAAATGCAGTCCGCGCTGGGTTATAATTTTTTGATGGCTTTGGCCTTGGCCGGGTTCAACAAGAATGATCCTCAGCTTGCCCAGGAGATATCAGGCGCTACTGACGTGGTATATAATTTATTATCTAAAGGGTACAGCCGCCAAGACGAATTCTTGGCTGATAAATTAGCCGTTAAATATATACTGCGCGCCGGATATGACCCTCATAGCCTGGTCCGGATACTTGAACTTTTAAATAAGGAAAAAGGCCCTTCGGGCAGGATATTTGAAATTTTAAGCGACCATCCGCGCATGGAAGAGCGCATAAGAAAAGTTAAAGAAGAGATCCAAAAACAAGCACCCTAAAATCCCTAATTGTGTTATAATTTGAGTGTCGCGTAAGCGGGAATAACATGAGGTGTATTATGTGCCCCGGAGTAAGAAAAAGTATTTTGATAGTTGACGACGAAAAAGATATTCTGGATTCTTTGTCAGGTTTTTTGAGAAGAAGCGGCTACGGTGTGGTTGTTGCTGATACAGGCGCGGAAGGCCTCAAGATCGCCAAAAAAGACATCCCCAGCCTTATTATCTTAGACCTTATGCTGCCTGATATTGACGGCTCAGATATAGCGGCGGAATTACTTCAAAACTCCGCGACCAGGGAAATCCCTGTTATCTTTTTGACAAGCGTTGTGACTAAAGCAGAGCAAGAGAAAACAGGCGAGATCATTGCTAACCGCTGTATTGTTGCTAAACCCTGCCGCTCCGAAGAGATCTTAGAGTTGGTCAAAAACCGCATCGGCCCGGCTTAAAAAGATGCGCCTCCAGGTATTTCTTTCACATTCCGGCGCTTGCTCACGCAGAAAAGCCCTTGATCTTATTCTCCAAGGCAGGGTCACTGTCTCAGGAAAAGCCATCCTTGAGCCGTCCTATCCTATAACGGATGTTTCTGGCGTTGTAGCACTTGACGGAAAACGCATTATCCTTCCCGAAGAAAAGATTTACATCCTTTTGAACAAGCCCAAAGGTGTCACAACCACCAAGAGTGACAGGTTTGCCGAAAAGAAGATCCTTGATGTATTACCCATTAAGTTCAAAGACCTCTATCCCGTAGGCAGGCTGGATAAGGATACAACAGGGCTCATCCTTTTGACTAACGACGGGATATTGACGCACCGCATGAGCCATCCTTCCTTTGAAGTTGATAAGGCCTACAAAGTAGTATTAGATAAACCGCTAAAATTGCAGGACAAATATAAAATAGAGAAGGGTGTTTTGCTTGATGATAAGGTCACTTCTCCATGCCGTGTTCTCGTGACCGGTGAAGAGGTGGAAATAGTTATCCATGAAGGCCGCAAGCGCCAGGTAAGGAGAATGTTTGCTTTGCTGCGTTATCATGTAAGGGAACTCGTCCGGACGAGGCAAGGGCCGCTCTCGTTGGGTGAGCTTAAAGAAGGCCAATGGAGGTTTTTGACGAAAGATGAAGTTGAGCAGCTGCGTTCTATCTGACATAAAAGGAAATATATTCGTTCATCCGACTTTAAAGATGGCAGCGTCTGACGGCCGTAGTTTTATAGTGCCGCGCCATGATGAGATGATCGCCTTGCCTAAAGGCAGCACGCTTTTTTTTATGCCCCACCACACTGTTGTAGCCTGGGATGAAGCTGACAGCGCCTACGTCACAGTAAAAAAATTCAAAAATCTTCAATGCTTTTCGGTATCCGCATTTTTGATACCTGGTTTTACAAGGACTTACTTGCCTGCCGCGCAGAAGACAAAGGCTGGCGTCACTCTGCCCTTATGGCCTTATACTGCCGTCGGATGGAGAAATGGCGGATTTTATGCCTGCGCTTTACAGATAGACCTTGCCAAAAGGCAGAGGCCTTTTTATTATGAACAGAAGTCATTGATGCGGGCAAATATCTCAAGAGTTTTAAAAAAGTTTCCAAAAAACAGGCTTTTTAAGCATCTCTCTCAATGCGCGCTTTTCTATAATTGCCGCAATGCCCAGGATCTTTATTTAAACAGGGGGGAGGCGCCGCTTCCTGTATCGCCTCAATGCAACGCCAGGTGTTTGGGGTGTCTTTCTTTTCAAGAGAGTGATTGCAACCTTGCATCTCACAAACGTATTTCTTTTGTACCTACAGCGCTTGAGGTATTTGAAGTCGCTTTATACCATGTCAAAGAAACAAAACACGCGCTTGTCAGTTTTGGCCAGGGCTGCGAAGGAGAACCGTTGTTGCAGTTTCCTGTTTTAAAAGAAGCCATCTCGCTATTACGTAAAAATACGCCTAAGGGCACGATCCATTTGAACACCAACGGTTTCAATCCCGCCTATTTGGAAAGATTGGCTGATGCGGGTTTGGATAGCGTGCGTGTCAGCCTAAATAGCGTTTGTGAAAGCTCATACGAAAACTATTATAGGCCCAGGGGCTACCGATTGCGCGATGTCTTGGATTCTGTCCGGCGCGCGAAGAAGAGCGGCCTTTTTGTTTCCATAAATCTTTTGGTTTTACCGGGATTTACGGACGCTGAAAGCGAGGTTGGAGCGCTCGTAAAATTCTTAAAAAAAGGTTTTGTTGATCTTTTGCAGCTGCGTAATTTAAGCGTGGACCCTGATTTTTTCAGGGCGCGCGTCCCTTATCCGAATGGTAAGCCTATGGGCATAGTTAAAATGGTATCTTTGTTAAAGAAGAATTGCCCCAGGGTGCGATTAGGATATTTCAATCTTCCAAAAGAGAAGTTTTAAGTTGACAAACCTATTGTATGTGTTATTATCTTAAAATAAGTGGCACGAACACACTCCTATCAGAATGCCCGCATGGCAAAAATATCGCGTTTCGGCGTATCGCTGGAAAAAGAACTTCTGGAGAAATTTGACCGGCACATCAAAGAGAAGAGCTATTCTTGTCGCTCAGAGGCATTCAGAGATTTGATCCGTCAGGAGCTCGTAGAGAAACAGTGGCAAAGCGGGCAGGAGGTTGCCGGCGCCATTACACTGATCTATGACCACCACAAGAGAGAATTGGTAAATAAACTTATGGATATTCAACACGAATTCGGCGGCACGATTATTTCCTCTCAACATGTTCATTTAGACCACCAAAATTGCTTGGAAATAATCGCCGTACGGGGTTCTGCGAAAGAAGCTCAAAAGTTAGCCGACAGCTTGAAGTCAGTAAAGGGGGTGAAGCACGGGACGCTTAGCATGTCAACAACAGGGAAAGATATTTAGGGTATTATTTTTTTGTCTATTAGTAGCACGAAAATAATAATAGTAGCACGAATAGGGGGAGAAATGTTACGGCGGATATTGGTTGGTTTGTTTCTATTGGTGGTTTTAGTCTTACCGAAGGATACGTGTCTTGCGGCAGAAAGCAATGGAGAGTGGGACCCGGTATCGGCAGGTCCTATAACAACTTGGACAGCGCCTTTATGCGGTAAGGGCAAGTTCGTGATACAGCCACTTTTCTTTTATAACCGTTCCCGAGGTATTTTTAATAGTGATGGTCATTACGATTCTTTATCTAGCGGAAACAAGAAATATCAATATCAAGAGCAGCTTTTTATGCAATACGGATTAACCGATAGATTTGAAATTGATGCCCAAACTGTCTATCAGCAGAATTATGTTAAGCAAGGCGATTTGAAGGCGCACGCAGGCGGTTTTGGAGATAGTTATTTATTCTTACGGTATTGTTTGCTGGAAGAAGAGGGCTGGCTTCCGCATGTTGCAGGATTATTCCAGTTGAAGGCCCCAACAGGAAAGTATCAACATGCCGATCTGGATAAGCTTGGCACAGACTTAATGGGGGCTACTTCCGGAGGCGGCTCTTGGGATCAGGGGATAGGGGTTATTCTTACGAAGAAGGTTAAACCATTTTTGTTTCACGCTGACGCTGCCTATAGCTTTCCGCAGCGTGTTGGCGTTGACGGCGTTAATACAAGGTATGCCAATTATTTTAATTATGATCTTGGTGTGGAGTATTTTTTGCTCAAAGGGTTTAACCTTATGTTTGAGGTAAACGGGTTTTTGCAGGGAGATAAAAAACAGGGCGGTGAAAGAACGTCAGCCTCGGATATTAACTATTTTGCTATTGCACCGGGTATCGGCTGGTCAAACGATAAGTTTCAAACACTATTAGCCTACCAGAGAGTGACGGTGGGCACCAATGCAGACGCGAATGATTCTCTTGTCTTAACCTGCATCTATACCTTTTAGGAAGGATAAAGAATATGCATATACCGGATGGATATTTAGGGCCTAGTACATGTGGCGTTTTCTACGCGGCTATGCTACCTGTATGGACGCTCGCTTCTAAGATCGTCAAACAAACCCTCAAGGCAAAACAGGTGCCGATGTTGGCGATAGGCGCGGCGTTCAGTTTTGTTGTCATGATGTTCAATGTGCCTATACCAGGCGGTTCAACCGGCCATGCAGTAGGCGGCGTGCTTGTCGCGATATTATTGGGGCCGTGGGCCGCGTGTATCGCCATAACCGTAGCGCTTGTCGTGCAAGCCCTGCTTTTTGGAGACGGCGGCATTACCGCAATAGGCGCCAATTGTTTTAACATGGCTTTTGTGCTCCCATTTGCCGGATATTATACCTATAAAGCCATAAGCTATAGATCGCAGGTTTTATCAAAAAGAAGAATCGTCGCTGCAGGAATAGCCGGCTATGTTGCCTTAAATCTGGCGGCGCTATTTACGGGAGTTGAGTTTGGGTTACAACCGTTATTGCACCACACCGCTAACGGTCAGTCGCTGTATTGTCCTTATGGTTTAAAGGTTGCCGTTTCCGCTATGGCAGGCGAGCACCTTTTGATATTCGGATGGGTTGAAGCTATTGTGACGGCACTTGTATTTAAGTATTTGCAGAAGCAATCTCCGGACCTTCTTGCGGAAGGGAGAGCATGATCATGCAAATTACGACAAAATTCTGGATAGGGTTAGGAATGTTGATCGTTCTTTCTCCGATTGGGTTGTTATTACCTGAGCGCTTTAAGGCCGGTGCCGCGTGGGGCGAATGGGGCAGTGAAGAACTAAGGCGGCTTGTAGGCTATGTTCCTTTAGGCTTAAAGAAGTTATCAGGCATATGGAACGCGCCTATTCCGGACTATGCTTTTAAGAATGCTGTCATAGGGACAGCCGTAACGGTCGCGTTGGCATTGTTGATAGGTAAAATACTTTCTAAGAAAGGCGATTAAGGTGTTTAAAAATAGCAATTTCATAGAACGTTCGTTGACAGGCGTTTTGTCTTTTATAAAAGAGTCTATTTTCGCCGAGGAATACGCCTTGAAGAAAGGTTTCCTGCAGTCTCTTGACCCGAGGGTAAAGGCCGTGACTTTCCTTTTATTCATTGTCCAGGTGATCTTTATCAATAATATTTTATTTTTGTCGTGTTTTTACGCGTTGTGCCTATTTTTGGCTTGTATCTCAGGTATCAACATCGGGTTTTTCTTAAAAAGAACTTGGATATTCATACCTTTATTTTCGCTTTTTATCGCCATACCGGCCTTATTCAGTATTTTTACTCCGGGAGAGACGCTTGCTGTTTTAAGGATATTCGGAGCAGAGCTTGTTATTACCAGCCAGGGGTTATCCGGAGCGGTATTATTTGTAACGCGCGTCGTCACTTGCGTATCTTTTGCCGTGCTGCTAAGCTTGACAACTAAGCATTTTGAGTTGCTTCGCGTATTGCGCGTTTTTAGGATACCTCAAATTTTTGTGATGACTCTCGGGATGTGTTATAGATATATCTATCTCTTTGTGGAAATATTAGAAAATACTTATTTAGCCATAAAGAGCCGTGTCGGTACAAAACTACATTATAAAAGAGGCCAACATATCGTTTCCTGGAATATCGCTTATCTCTGGCAGCGTTCGTTTCAATTAAACGAAGATGTGTATAAGGCAATGCTTTCGCGGGGATACAAAGGAGAGCCGGTTGTGTTAAATGATTTTAAGGCCAGGATAATAGATGGGCTATGGTTATTCATCGTAGTACTCATTACCGGCATGCTATTTTATTTGAGTTATCGAACAGTCTGAAAGGACGATTATGAATGATACGATTTTTGAATTAAAGGACATACACTTTTCCTATCTGGGAAAATTCCCCGCGTTATGCGGTATTGACATTACGATCAGAAAAGGTGAAAAGATAGCAGTTATCGGCGCAAATGGATCAGGGAAATCCACGCTTTTGTATCTTTTGGACGGGCTTATTTTTCCGGATAAGGGCGCCATTAAAGCCTTTGGCAAAGAACTGAAAGAGAGTGATTTTAATGACGCCGGCTTTTCCAGGGATTTCAGGAAGTCGGTGGGGCTGGTCTTTCAGAATCCTGATGTGCAGTTATTTTGTCCTACCGTAAGAGAGGATATAATCTTTGGGCCGCTGCAGCTCGGGATAGCAAAAACACAGATACAGAAACGCCTTGAAGAACTTATTGCTACGTTAGGGATCGGAGACCTGCTTGATAGGTCACCTCATCAGTTGAGCGTCGGCGAAAGGCGCAAGGTCGCCATAGCAACTACGCTGATAATAGATCCGGATTGCCTTTTGTTGGATGAACCTACGGCCGGGTTGGATCCATTGACTACAAGGCATATCATAGACCTGCTCAACCAGGAAAGTGCTTCGGGAAAGACCATAATTACCTCTACGCATGACCTGCATATCGTTGAGGAGATATCGGATACGGTTTACGTTTTTGGTTCAGATAAGAAGATAGCCGGTTTTGGCAGCAGCTCTGAAATATTAAAAGATGAACAGCTGCTCCTGGAGCATAATCTGGTGCATATACATGCTCACAGACATAAAGATACCGTTCATGTCCATCCGCACCAGCATACAGACCATCATCCGCTGTAGCAATGCAAGCTTTCCGTGTGTAGGAACCTGCGCTGTTCATATATTCTAAATCAAGTCACACCCAGAGTTTTGATGTTATGGAAGCATTCGGACATTCTGCGGGGTCGGCGACGATGGTCGCCCCGCCTGCGGCGGGACTTCCTGGAATGACACAAAGGTTTGTCGCCCGAAGACCCCCGTAGCGGAGAGGGAACCGTCCCGACAAGTCGGGACGGGGGAACCACGGGTGGGTTCCCCAATGGGGGCTCGGGGGAGAGGGCGATCTCGTTGGCAACCCCGCAAGACAAACCAATACAGGCTTGTCAGCATTGGAATTGAAAAGCGAGCGTTGAAAAGCGAGCGTTGAAAAGCTCGCGCTTTCGTGGTAAAATTTAGATAGAAAGAGATCAAAAAGCCGGGGCTATCATGAAAAACCGAAGGCCAGGCAAGAAGTGTTTAAGCAGGTTTTAAAAAGAACCCGAAAATGATGGGTTCTTTATTTTTTAAAGGGGACTTATGAGCGAAATCCAGGGCTCCTTGAATTCGGGCGAAGCTGATATGCCTTTGGTATCCAGGCTTCTCTATCAGATGATAGATGAGAAGTATAGTACGCTTCTGGATGAGTCCAGCGATTTTATGTGTATTACGGACCGAGACGGCAAGTTCATATACGTCAACAAAAAATTAGCTGATTCCCTCGGTTACACGAAAAAAGAGATGCTTGGGATGTATATGTGGGATATCGTAGCGGCAGAGAGCCGCGCGGCCTTCGCGGATAAGGCCAAACAGTTTTTAAAGAGCGGGAAGACTGTTATTGAGGGTTTTGTCATAAAGACTAAGTTCAACGGAAAGATAACAGGCGAGATGAGGTCCATGGCGTTCTATGACAATGCCGGCAAATACTGCGGGGCAAAGGCGGTTTTTAAAGACAGCACAAAGCTTCTCGCTATTGAGTCCTTGGAAAAAAAATATGAGTCAATGCTGGAAGACGGCATCAACACCCTTGACTATATAATAGTCATTTTAGACCGCGATTTCCGCGTGAAGTGGGCTAGCACTAGTGTTGCGCAGTATTTCGGGTTAGACAAGACGGCCATTATCGGCGAGGATATGAGGGAGATCCTGAAGAACAAAGTCAAGCCCTTGGTCCAACACGACGAATCCTTTTTAAAGAATATTTTTTCAGCCTATGAAGCAAATACGTGCGTGGAGAGCTTTGAATGCGAACTTATGCCTCTTGGAGGCGGGGAAAACTTGTTTATGGAACATTGGAGCTATCCGGTTGCCCAGGGAGACTTGAAGGGCGGCAGGATAGAGATCTTCCGCGACATCACGGCCCGTAAAAAGTCGGAAGAGACGCTGGAGTATTATTATAAGAAGATCCACGCGATCATGGAACACGCGGTGGAGGGCATCGTTGAACTTAAAACGGACAATACTATCCAATTCGTCAACAAGAGCTTCCAGGCTGTTTTGGGTTATTGCGACACAGAGATGTTGGATAGGAGCCTTTCTGATTTTATCCTGCCGGACGAAAGGATGAAGTTGGCTTCCGTAAAGTTGATCCGTAAAGCCAGGGAAGTCACTTTCGTCAAGAAAGACGGTACTCTGTTGTATACGCTGATATCCAGCATCCCGCTTGTGTTCGGG
>JAZDLG010000056.1:0-4256 GCA_043802125.1 Candidatus Omnitrophota bacterium | reverse complement strand
AAGCTGGGCCGTAGATACTGCCCTAAAGCCAGGAAGTCGCAACCCACCACCTTGAGATCTTCCATTGTATTCGTAACTTCTTTTTCTTTTTCTCCGAGGCCAAGCATGAGGGCTGACTTTGTGCGGATTTTTCCATTCGTTTTTTTGACGTGTTTTAATACAAAAAGTGATCTTGCATAGTTGGCCCGTGGCCGGAAGTTATAAAGCCGCGGCACAGTCTCAAGGTTATGGCCGATGATGTCAGGCAAACTACCCGCTACAGTTTCTAGGGCTTGTATGTCACCTCTAAGATCGGGTATTAAAAGCTCAATGGTTATTTTTTTACGAGACCTTATTTTTCTTATTTCTTTGACAGTATTTACAAACATCGCTGCTCCACCGTCAGCCAAGTCGTCGCGAGTGACGCTGGTGACGACGACGTGTTTTAAGCCCATTCTTTGCACAGCTGCGGCAATTTTGCGCGGTTCATCCGGGTCGGGCGGTTTTGGCTCTTGTTTTAGGACATTGCAAAAGGCGCAACTGCGCGTGCAGTATTTGCCCAGGATAAGGAAGGCCGCATGAGCATTTTTGAAACACTCGGAGATATTGGGACATTTAGCTTCGCGGCAGACGGTGTTTAGCCCCATTTCATTTAAGAGCGCGCTTGTTTGGCGCCCTTTATCAAATTCTATTTTTTTCTTAAGCCACTCGGGCCTGCGCTGCGATAGAGGCATGGAAGTTCCACTCCTGATCCGCGTATTTAGAGGATTTTAATTCTTCGGCCAAGATTTTTTCTTCATTTGTCAGGTTATCAAGTTTTAAGGTTGTTTTAAAGTGGGAATTGAAAGCTTTTGTCAAGGCATCTGAGAGCGCCGTCTCGTCTATTTTGTACCTGGCAACATCATAAAAAGTCGTGATGTCAGGCGGGCCTGAGGTATGACGGTCTTTAAGCAGCTTAGATGCTTTTGCCTTGTCAAACGATAGAGGTATAGAGCCATGCTGAAGGATGATGTTTCGCCTTCTTTTCTGGGCGTTGCCGCCAAGTTTTTTGCCGTTTACCAGGATGTCGTATTCCTCTTTTCTGGAGAAACAGAAGTCAGCGACCGTGTGATCTTCCGTCCTGGGCCCGGATGTATTTTTAGCAAAACAGGCGTCAATGCCCAGATCCTGATAGGCCGTTATTAAAAATGACGTTATGTTCTCAAAAGATTCTTTGACGCGGCAAGATAACCCGAGGTCTCCTTCGGCGAGGACTAAGCTATAGGTCAGTTCATGTTCGTGAAAGATGATGCCGCCGCCTGTGGGCCTGCGCACGAACGCTATATTTTGTTTTTGGCAGGTTTCCAGGTCAAGCGTGTTTTGGGGGTTTTGGGAACAGCCTATGGAGACGGCCGCTGGTTTCCAGCCGTAGAAGCGAAGCGTGGGCGCGGAAATGTTTTCCTTGTAGCTTAAAAATATGGCCTCGTCAATCGCCATATTCGTCGCCGCGTCGCAATGCCCTGATTGTATGAGTCGCGCTGTTATCATAAGCCTTGTGCACCGAGGTCGGACCTCGATATTAGAGTAGCGCGCAGTTCATGTCGCGCGCTGCTTTGGTCTCGTCAAGACGGCCCACGGGTGTTGTCTTCGGCGCTTTTTTGAGCGCGTCGGGATCTTCTTTTGAGAGGCGCGCGGCTTCAATCATACATTCAATAAAATAGTCCAGCGTCTCTTTAGATTCTGTCTCCGTGGGTTCTATCATAAGCGCTTCTTTGACGATCAGCGGGAAGTAGATGGTAGGCGGATGGATACCGCGGTCTATAAGGAATTTGGCGATGTCTAACGCATGCACGCCGGATAAGACGCATTCATGCATGCATTTCTTAGGGTATGGAGAGGTGAAGTATTTGTTTAATTTTGCCAGGATATAATTGGCATTTAGGACTGCCTGCTCGCTTGTTCTGATGAGCCCCTCTTTGCCTAATAGCAGGATATATGCGTATGCTTTTAAGATAACAAGGAAGTTGCCGTAAAATGGGGCGATGTAGCCTATTGTATTGGGCTGTTTATAATCCAGGCAGAACGTGCCGTCGTCTCGTTTGACCACGCGCGAGATAGGCAGGAACTCCGACAGTTCTTTTTTGACTCCCACAGGGCCCGCGCCCGGGCCTCCGCCGCCGTGCGGAGTGGCAAAGGTCTTGTGCAAGTTGAGGTGGATGACGTCAAAGCCTAAGTCACCGGGCCTGCATTTGCCTAAGATGGCGTTCAGGTTGGCGCCGTCATAATACATGAGAGCGCCTTTTTGGTGGGCGAGTTTTGCTATCTTGTTTATTTCCGATTCAAAAAGCCCCAGCGTATTAGGGCATGTCATCATGATGGCAGCGACGTTTTCTGTCAGTTTTTCTTTTAAGTGTTCTATATCCATCAGCCCGTTTTCATTGGACGGGATGTTTATTATCTCATAACCCGCTATTGCCGCGCTCGCCGGGTTTGTGCCGTGAGCCGAATCAGGCACTAAAATATATTTTCTCTTTTCATTTTTTGATCGGTGATAGGCTGCGATGAGCATAACGCCGGTCAATTCGCCGTGAGCGCCTGCAGCCGGCTGCATGGTGAAGTTGTCCATGCCGGTTATTTCGCAGAGGAGTTCTTCCATGCAATAAAGGACCTCAAGAGCTCCCTGCGCAAGGAGGCCGCCGAGCCTTAATTGCGGCAGCAGGGGGTGTAGGGAGGCGAACCCTTCTAATTTAGCTATATCCTCGGTGAATTTCGGATTGTATTTCATGGTGCAGGAGCCGAGCGGGTAGAAGTTCGTATCCACGGAAAAGTTCATCTTGGAAAGATTGGTAAAGTGGCGCACGACGTCAAGCTCTGAGAGTTCGGGTAGTTCCGTTTTAGTTTTTCTCAGGTATTTTGCGGGTATATCGCTGGCCTCCGGTACGTCGCTTTTGGCGAATCTGGTGCAACGGCGTCCGGGTGCGCTTTTTTTGAAGATTAGCTTCATAAGATTAACCCCACAGTACAGATTTTAGGCTCTGGGCGTAGCGGACGATTTCTTCTTTAGTCCGTTTTTCAGTAACAGCTACTATCATATAGTTTTCCATGTCTTTGTAATAGCGCGTCAGGGGAAAGCCCGCGGCAAAGCCTTTTTCTATCATGGCGGCGATAACCTCTTTGGGGTCGCGCGGCAGAACCACGGTGAATTCATTGAACGTCGGCGAGCTTTGCTTGACGGATACGCCCTTTATTTTTCCTATAAGCGATTTGGCAAATTCCGCCTTTTCGTAATTTAGCCTTGCTACTTGAACCAATCCTTCTTTGCCGACGCAGGAAAGATAGATAGCCGCGCGTAAGGCGCATAGCGCCTCATTGGAACATATATTGGAGGTGGCTTTTTCGCGGCGTATATGCTGCTCGCGGGTTTGCAGAGTCAGGACGTAGCCTGTCCGGTTATTTGCGTCAACGGTCTCGCCTACAACGCGGCCCGGCATTTTTCTTGCAAATTCTCTTTTTGTGCTCATGAAACCAAGATACGGCCCGCCGAAAGAAAGGGGCAGGCCTAAGCTTTGGCCTTCGCCTGTTACGATGTCAGCGCCCATTTCGCCTGGTGTTTTTAAGAGCCCTAGCGATATAGGGTAAGCTGATTCAATCACCAAAGCTCCTACGCGGTGCGCCTCAGATGCTATGTCCGAGTGGTCATCTATGGCGCCGAAAAAGTTCGGGTTTTGAAGGATGATGCAGGCAACTTTGTCGTCTAAATTTTTTTTGATGGCAGCGCGGTCGCTCTGACCGTGTTGCACTGGGACTTCCACGAATTCAATATCAAGATTTTTGGTATAGCTGTAGATGATGGTCCTGTAGATGGGCGAGACCGCGTCATCCACGAGCACGCGGTTCCTGCCCGTGACCCGGCGCGCCATCATAAGGGCTTCGTAAAGCGCTGTGCCTCCGTCATAAAGAGACGCATTGGCGATCTCCATGCCTGTGAGACGGCAGATAGCGCTCTGGTATTCATAAATGGCCTGCAGTGTTCCTTGAGAGCACTCAGGCTGATAAGGCGTATAGGCGGTATAAAATTCGGCTCGGTTAGCGAGGTGGTCAACCACTGAAGGTATGTAGTGGTCATAGAAACCAGCACCTATAAAACAGACGAGGTCAGTGGCGTTCTTGGCGCTTAAGTTTTTCAAATGCCGTATTACCTCAAATTCGGACTTGCCCTCGGGCAGGTTAAAAGAGCGCGGTTTGTTTTCAGGCTTTATATCGGAGAAAAGGGCTTCAATACTTTTGGCGCCTATGGC
>JAZDLG010000055.1:0-9005 GCA_043802125.1 Candidatus Omnitrophota bacterium | reverse complement strand
CAGGTCCAGGACCGCCTTGTCCGCGTTTATGAACAGATGGCAGAGCCTAAGTTCGTCATCGCGGTAGGTACATGCTCGTGTTCAGGAGGGGTTTTCAAAGGCTGTTATAATGTCAAATCAGGCATAGATCAGGTTATTCCGGTCTCGGCATATATCCCGGGTTGTCCGGCCGGGCCAAAGGCCATCATGGATGCTGTGGTCAAACTATTGAAAAGCTTAGAGGTCTAAAGTGACGACTATGGTGAATGAAGAAACGATCAAGCAGGGTTTAGAGAGCCAATTTGATCATCTGAAAGGCAAGGTAGTCATTACGCGCCCCAGGCGTATTTTTATGGAGGTTGGCCGAGATCATTTTGCGAAAGTGCTTGAATATATCGTAACCAAACAGGCATTTGCCCACCTGTGCACTATAACAGGGCTTGATGAGGGAGAGGTTTTAAGTTTCGTTTATCACCTGGCGCACACAGGCGGCATTATATTGAATATAAAAGTGAGTGTGCCTAAGAATAACCCGGTGATTGAAACGATAACGCCGATATTCCCGGGCGCGGAGTGTTATGAAAGAGAGCTCGTAGACCTGTTGGGCGCCAAGGTAGAAGGGTTACCTGCGGGGAACCGTTATCCTTTGACGGATGATTGGCCGAGTGATGAATTTCCTCTGCGCAAAGACTGGAAACCAAAAGATTAATTTTGTAAGGCAAAGTTAAGGAGGATTTGTGCCTGATAAAAATAAATTTAAAATACCCATAGGCCCGCAGCATCCGGCTTTAAAAGAGCCCGAAGGTTTTAGCCTGGCGCTTAAAGGCGAAAAGATAATGGGCGTGGACATTAGGCTCGGATATAACCATCGCGGCATAGAAAAGGCCTGCGAGGAGAGGACCTATATACAGGGCCTCTATCTTATTGAACGCGTATGCGGCATCTGTTCTCATTCCCACTCCACTTGTTTTGTCCAGGCTGTGGAAGAGATAGCCGGCTTAGATATTCCAATGCGCGCGCGTTATATCCGCACTCTTGTCGGAGAATTGGAGCGCGTGCACAGCCACCTACTATGGCTGGGCGTGGCAGGCCACGAAATAGGTTTTGATACGTTGCTTATGTACACGTGGCGGGACCGGGAAATCGTGATGGATATTTTAGCCGCATTGACCGGCAACCGCGTCAATTACGGCATGAACACTATCGGCGGAGTCAGGCGCGATATCACCTCAGATCAGGGCAAAGACGTGTTAGTTGCCATGGATATTTTGGAAGAGAGGACCAAGTATTACATTGAAATAGGCACGCAGGAGACGACTATTATCAAGAGGTTGTCAGGCGTGGGAGTGCTTTCGCGCGAAGCCGCGTTAAAGCTTGATGCTGTCGGGCCGACAGCGCGCGCTTCAGGCGTTGATTACGACGTAAGGCGCGACGATCCTTACGCGGCTTACGCGGAACTTTCTTTTGCTGTCATTACCGACGACCATTGCGACGTCTATGGCCGCACTGTCGTGCGTTTAAAAGAGCTCATGGAATCTTATAAGATAATCCGCCAGGCCGTTAAAAATATGCCTCAGGGCCCTGTGATTGTAAAGGCCCCGCGCAAGATACCGTCAGGTGAGGCCTTGGGCCGTTATGAAGCTCCGCGCGGCGAGAACGTGCACTTTGTTAAGGCCAACGGCTCAGAGAAGCCCGAGCGGGTGAAAGTGAGGGCCCCGACCTTAGCCAATGTCCAGGCTGTGAAACACATGTTAAAGGACAGATTTTTAGCTGATATGCCCATCGTGGTCGCGGCTATTGATCCTTGTTTTTCATGCACAGACAGGGCGGTCTCATTACGCTACGCGGGTAAAAATAAAAATACTGAGACGATTGACTGGCCCACGCTTCGTTCATACGGCATATCATGGTATAAGAGCAGGGGTATTGATTTCACAGGGCTCAACAAGCGGCTTTTAGAGAGGATAAAACATTAATGGTGGAGCCGCTTTTTTTGATCCTTGTATTCCCGGGTTTTTTATTTGTGAGCCTTTTTGGTTTAGCCGCCGAGTTTATAGACCGCAAGATCTACGCGCGGCTGCAGAACAGGGTAGGGCCGCCATGGTTTCAGCCGCTGGCAGACTTCATTAAGTTGTTGGCTAAAGAGGACGTTGTTCCCTGCGACGCGAATAAGGCGATGTTTGAGACTGTGCCGCTCTTTGCGCTGACAGCGGCCGTGACAGCGTTTCTTTTTACGCCGCTTGCCACGCCCCACTCCCTTTATTCCTTTAACGGCGATGTCATTGTCGTATTATATCTTTTGACCATCCCGACCCTTGCTTTTTTTATCGGCGGGTGGTATTCAACGTCTTTATTCGCCAGGATAGGTTCTGTCCGTTGCCTGACGCAGATGTTCGCTTATGAAGTGCCTCTTTTCATGGGAATATTAGCGCCGGCTGTTTTAGCTGACACGTGGTCTTTGTCGGATATGATACATTTTTACGGGGCACATCCCGGGTATTGGTTGTTTAACATAGTCGGTTTTGGCGTCGCCATCGTAGCGCTCTTGGGGAAATTGGAAAAAGTGCCTTTTGATATACCCGAGGCTGAGACGGAGATCGTGGCCGGGGTCTTTACTGAATATAGCGGCAGGCTGCTCGCTATTTTAAAATTGACCTTAAACGTAGAAATGGTGGCGGGCGCTTCATTGCTTGCTGCCGTATTCCTGCCGTTCGGCATGGGGTTGCCGCTCTTACCGGCATCTTTCATTTATATCGCGAAAGTTTTAGGCATTATTGCCATATTGTCGTTATGCCGCGCCGTAGTAGCGCGTCTGCGCATTGACCAGATGATAAATTTTTGCTGGAAGTATTTAGTGCCGCTGGCTATTTTACAGCTGCTCTTCAACCTTATCCTTAAGGGAGTCCTTACGCCATGAAGATAGGTAAAATGACACGCGAGGTCTTGCGTAATTTTTTTAAGAAGCCCGCGACCGTATTATACCCTGTTGAAAAACTTGATATGCCTCTCAATTTCAGGGGCAAACTTCTTTTCCATCCGGAAAAATGCATTGGCTGCAAATTGTGCATGAGAGATTGCCCGACGAACGCCATTGAGATACGCCCCGTAGGCCCCGTAGCAGACAAGCAGTTTGAATGCGAGATAGACCTATCCCGCTGCATATATTGCGCGCAGTGCGTGGATTCGTGCATGAAGAAAGCCCTTGAAGCTACCAGGGACGTTGAGCTCGCCCAATTGGATAAAAAGTCGCTGAAGATCATTTATGGCCCAACCCCTGGAAACAATCCTAAGAAATAAATTAGAAACCGCAAAGTGCGCGAAGCGAACAAAGTGCGCGAAGCGCACGAAGCGAGCGAAGCGAGTAGTTCTCCTTGGCGTAGGTTCCGATCTAAGAGGAGATGACGCGGCAGGCATGCTTGTTGCCAGCCGTCTTAAATCTTGTCTGAAAGTCGTCTTTGGCTCAACCGCTCCTGAAAACATGACCGGCGAGGTCAGGCGCCTTAAACCGACCCACCTTATCATAGTTGATGCGGCCCAGATGGGCAAAAGGGCGGGCGCGATAGAAGTCATAGAGCCTGACCGCATAGAGGGTATTATGTTCACCACCCACCAGCTCCCCTTGAATATCCTGGCGCGCTATCTAAACTCAGAGCTTGGCTGTGAAGTCATCTTAGTCGGCATCCAGCCAAAGACGCTTAAATTCGGCAAACCCGTCTCCCGCGAAGTCAAGGCAGCTGTCTTCAAGCTCGCCGCCTTAATCAAAAAAATCCTAACCGAGGTCTCCTAACCGAAGTCGGACCTCGGTGTCTCGGTGGACCTCGGTGTCTCGGTGTAAGACGGACCCGCAGTTTTAAATTTTGTTGTTTCATCGGCTGTTAGGGTTTACAATATAGCAATGGAAGAAAGCACCAGGCAGGAATTGATAAAAAAGTATCAGTGGGCGGGAAAGATAAGGTTCCTGAGCTTCACGATACTTTTTCTCTTTCTGGCGCTCATGAAGGTAGTGGGCGGATATTCTTATCTGAACCTCGCCGTCATAAGCCTTATTTTCGTAGAGGCTGTTGTAAACAGGCCCTACGCCTTTCTCTTAAACCGCGTCAACCTTTACCGGTTCCAGTTCTATCAGATGGTCACGGACATCATAGTCATCTCATGGGTGCTTTATTACATGGGCGGTGTTGAAGCGCCGTTGATAAATCTTGCCTACTATGTCATTATACTCTGGGCGGGCGTTGTTTCTGACACGCTCGCTGTTTTTTTTGCCGTCGTAGTATCTGCGGTGTTGTATACTTTGGTCGTCGTCTTGGGGCACTTCGGCATATTGCCACACATATCTTTTTTTGATTACAAGATGCCTGTGGCACAGATGTACAGCATTTTATTGGGCAATATATCTTTTCTTTTTGCCTTTGGTTATTTCAGCGCGCGGTCCTCGGATCTTACAAAATTGCTGGAAAGGAAGAAACAAGAAGACCTGCTTCGTCACAGGAGAAAATTTCTGGCTGCCGGGTATCTTGTGGCTGCCATAGCCCATGACATCATAAACCACCTCATTACCATAAGGGCTTACGTAAAGATATTGTTGGAGCGCCAGGATAAGCCGCAGCCGCCCGCAGATATAGAGCGCCTCAGCGACGCCGATGGCCTGAAGCGCATTGAGGAGGCAGAAAAGAATAGCGCAGAATTATTGGGAAAACTTTTACAGTTTTCCCAGAACCCTAAGGAAAAATTCCAACCGGCAGATTTAAATGCCGTCATTGAGGATGCATTAGGCCTCACAGGCCCCATAATGAAGATGTCTGACGTAAAAGTGGAGAAAGCCTTTGCCGCAGGCCTGCCGGCCATTATGGCTGACAAAGACCAGCTGCAGGAAGTATTTGTCATATTTATACTAAACGCGATAGACGCGATAGAAAAAAAAGGAAAGATAGCGATCAGTACGCGCTGTGTCCATGATGGCGGATACACAGAGGTAGTCATTTCCGACACAGGTTCCGGCATAAAGCGCGAAAATTTAGATAAAATAGGCGACCCATTTTTTACGACAAAGAGCCCTGACAAAGGCTTAGGGTTAGGCCTGACCATCGCCGGTGAGATCATAGTGCGGCATAAGGGCAAAATTGACGTCAAGAGCGAGCTTGGCAAGGGCACGACTTTTACCTTGCGTTTCCCCAATGGTGAAAAAAAAGATCTTAGTCATTGAAGATTTCCCGAGGGTCAGGGAGGTGCTTGATATATTTCTGACCAAGGCAGGCTATAGCGTTTTTGTTGCCTCAAACGGTAAAGACGGGATAGAGCTTGCCCAACGCGAGAAGCCGGAGCTTATGCTTATTGATTTTAAACTCCAGGATCTTGACGGTATGGAAGTCTTGCGTTGCCTGAGAGCGTTTGATAAAGAAGCAAAAATATTCATTATTTCCGGGCTTTATGCCGAAGACCTGGAAAAAGAGGCTTTAGACAATGGCGCGACGGGTTTTTTAAGCAAGAGCTTGGGCATTGAGGCTATTGTCAAGGCAGCCTGTGACGTCTTGGCTTAAGGCAATTATATGATCGGAGAGGCTTAGACAGCGATATGAAAGACGCAGGCATAAACCTGCCTTACATCATCATTGAGGTTTTTCTACAGTCGTCTTTGCGTTCATATAGACTTTGACGAAGATCTCATCTGAGCCGGATGAGCGCAGCCTATACGTCTGGAACCAATAGCTGCCATCAGAGGAGAGAGAATACTCTACCTGGTAGAGATAGTATTTGGCGAGATCTACGTTGGCCTGTTTTAGCGCTTCTTCGGCTATGGGTATGGATTCTTTTAAGCCCATGGTGGGAACTTCATCCGCGCCGGCTCTAAAAGCACATAGAGAAAGCCACAAGGACAGAAAAATGACAGCCAATGATTTAATTCTTCTTTTCATAAGGGCCTCCACTTGGTATAATTGAGCACATTAATGTACCATTATTTTAGCACAAACACCGTATGAGCGATATTAAAGAACTTCTTAAGATCATAGTGGCCAAGAACGCCTCTGACCTCCATTTGGACGTCGGGTTGCCGCCGATGATGCGTTCCAACGGCATTTTGGAAAAAATAGATGACAGGCCCCTGGAGCGCGAAGAAGTATGGGAGATGATAACGAAGATCCTGCCGGAAGACAAAAAGAATCTAACGCCAGGCCAGGAGATAGACTTAGGCATTGAGATAAAAAACATCGCGCGCTTCCGCGTCAATATCTTCTACGATAAAAACGGCTTGTGCGCGGCGTTCCGTTTCGTCCCTACGGTTATCAGGCCTCTCTCAGAGCTGGGGCTTCCGGATATTGTCTCAGAGGTGGCGGGCATGAGGCGGGGCCTTGTACTTGTGACCGGTGTCACGGGGAGCGGCAAATCAACGACGCTTGCTGCCATCATTGATATTATAAACTCCACCAGACACGACCATATTATTACCATAGAGGACCCGATAGAGTTCGTCCACCAACATAAAAACTGCATCGTCAATCAGCGGGAGATAGGCACACACGCTCACTCTTTTTCCGATGCCTTGCGCGCGGCTCTGCGCGAAGACCCGGACGTTATCCTGGTCGGTGAAATGCGCGATCTTGAGACTATTGCCATGGCCATGACAGCCGCTGAAACAGGCCATCTCGTATTGGGAACGCTGCATACGAGGGGGGCAGCTCAGACCGTTGACAGGATCATTGATATCTTCCCGCCTCACCAGCAGGAACAGATACGCATACAATTAGCTGAGTCCTTAGAGATGGTGATCTCTCAGGTGCTTCTTCCGTCGGTTGACGGCAGGAGCAGGTTACTTGCCAGCGAGGTCATGGTGTGCACGACTGCTATCCGGCAGCTCATCCGCGGCAAAAAGACTTATCAGCTTTTTACGGAAATAGAGACAGGCAGTCAGCGTGGTATGCAGACGCTGGAAAAATCGTTGAAAAATCTGGTCAATGCTGGTAAGATTTCTGCGGACGTAGCCCTTCCTTGGGTCCGTGACAAAAAATTATTTGAGAGCGCTTAGAAAGGTTCCCCGCAAAACCCGCGGGGATTTCACTAGAATAGTACATTTTGGTGTTCAAATTTCGCCGGGATGGTGGAATTGGCAGACACATACGTTTGAGGGGCGTATGCCGTAAGGCGTAAGGGTTCGACCCCCTTTCCCGGCAGGATCTAAAAATACGGCCGGGGATCGAAGCAAAGAACAAAAACCTGGATCACTGCTTCGTTTCCCGGCACTAAATAATAGCGAGGCTGTTCCTGAAAGATGGGGCAGCCTTTACCATTTGTAGGTGAACGGCTACCGGCCGGGGACGCAGTGCGGAATAGAAACCTCTATGATTGCTGCGTTACCCGGCAAAATATTCTAATGAGACAAACTGTTCTGTTCAATTTGTCTCATTAGGCGGGGCGGGTGTCTGTCCGCTTATCCTTGATATAACTGGAGCGTTCAATGCGCTTTGCAGCTTCTTTGAGCTCGGCGCCGAGCTCGCCTATTTGCGCCACGTGTGTCAGTTCTCTTTTCTCGTTGGTCACCACACCTATAGAAACCGAGAGTAGGGCGAACTTCTGCTCTACGCCTTTCCTGTCGCGGCCTACGATAAAACCTGCGGCCCGGTCCTCTTCGTTGTAGAAGCTAGGGGCTATTTTCTCAAATTCCGCGATGATCTTATTGCAGATAGCGTCTATTTTATCAGGCGTTGTCACCACGACGAAATCATCGCCGCCGATATGGCCTATAAAATCTTCCGTGTTTCCCAGTTCCTGGGCCGCGCGTATCAATAACCTTGCCGTATCGCGTATGACTTCATCTCCATGCCTGAAGCCGTATTTGTCATTATAGACCTTGAATTTGTCTAAGTCTATGTAGGCTACCGCGAACTGCATCTTTTTTTCTATGCGGTTCTGCAGCGCGTTTAAAATAGAGACGTTGCCGGGCAGCCTTGTTAAGGGGTTTGCCTCCAGGTCGCGCTCTGTCCGGCGCAATATCATCTTTATGCGGGCCAGCAGCTCCTGTGGTTCAAAGGGCTTGACCATATAGTCGTCGGCGCCGGCATTGATGCCTGAGACTTTGTCAGTCACCTCGCCTTTTCCTGTCAGCATGATTATGGGTAAGTGCGACATGAGGATGTCTTTTTTGACTATGCCGGTAAGCGTCGGGCCGTCCATCCTCGGCATATTGTAGTCTACGATGATCAGGTCTGGCGCTTTATCTTTAATGAGGTTTAAGCCCTCTGCGCCATCCTGGGCCTGCAGGACTTCATAGTCTTCCTGGGATAGTGTTAGTGCCAGGACATCGCGGATATCGGGGTCGTCGTCGATGATGATGATCCTATGCTTTGGCATTAAAGCCCCCTGCCTGCCGGCAGGCAGGCTTTGATCTCCTTGACTAAGTCATCCGCTGAGAATGGTTTGGTAAGGTACTTGGCGACTCCAAGGGTAAGGCCGTGTTTTTTATCGTCTTCTGAAATATATGTCCCGGTCAGCACGACAATAGGTATGTCGCAGGTCTTTTTATCCGCTTTTAATTGTTTTATGACTTCAAACCCGTTCATCCCGGGCATGTTTATATCAAGGAGGATGAGGTCAATAACTTTGGTTTTTATTTTTTCAAGCGCGTCCAGGCCGTTGTAGGCTTTTTCCGGTACGATGTTATTGTCTTTAAGGCATATGGCGATGATGTCCACAATGTCCGGATCGTCGTCTACAATAAGGACCGATTTTCTGCCGGCTCTTCCATCTACTTTTTCAAAGACTTTTCTTATAATGCCCACGAGTTCCTCCTGGCGAAATGGTTTTGAGATATAGTCCAAGATACCGTGCCTGTATTGAGAATCCTGAGCTAGGACAGAAAGGATAACAATGGGGATATCATGTGTGTTGGGGTCGTCTTTTAAGTGTTTGGCGACTTCAAACCCATTGATGCCAGGCATCATGATATCAAGGACGATCATGTCAGGCTGTTCCCGCTGGGCCGCCAAAATACCGTCTTGTCCATTTTTTGCCTCTCTAATTTCTTTCATCATTGT
>JAZDLG010000083.1:0-8897 GCA_043802125.1 Candidatus Omnitrophota bacterium | reverse complement strand
TTGTTTTTGCGTTTCTTTCAGCGCCTGGTTAGGCACAGCGCCTTTGATCGCTCATACATTTGGGAATTTTTCATCTATTTCAGTTCTGGCTAACATAGTGGTTGTGCCTTTAGCCATGCTTGTGATGACGACTGGCTTTGCTTTGGTGGCCGTAGGAAGTTTTTTCCCGTTTTTTGCTATGCCGTTGGGCCATGCCAATGAGTTTTTCATGTTTTTGCTTATTAAGATAAATTTTTTATTAGAACGGCTCCCATTCGCCTTTTTGAATTTTCCTCCCATTCCTTTGTTGTTTGTGATTGGTTATTATATCTTGCTTTTTTTATTGGTAACAACGCTTGAGCGAAGCGAAGCTTCGCTCACGAGGTTAGGCTGATAACTTTCTTGAGCATGAGGGGTTAATCTGATATAATTTGTTTCCAAAAGTTGAAGATATGCCGATGTAGCTCAGCCCTTCGGCTTCGCTCAGGGCGAGCTATTAGATTTAAATGCCGATGTAGCTCAGCTGGCAGAGCAGCGCTTTCGTAAAGCGCGGGTCGGTGGTTCAACTCCACTCATCGGCTTGATTTTTTTAATATGACCCAATTCAGGAACATCATCCGAAACCGGAATTTTTCCCTCCTTTGGCTTGGGCAGATTATCTCCCAATTTGGCGACAGGCTTGACCAGATGGCTTTGATAGCCCTCATATACCGGTTTGCCCCGGGCTCAACAACCCAGATGGCAAAGCTTATAGCCTTTACTATTATGCCTGTTTTTCTCATAGGCCCTATGGCCGGGGTTTATGTGGACAGGTGGGACAGAAGGCGGACTATGGTTGTCTGTGATATCCTGCGGGGCATATTGGTTTTACTCATCCCGCTTTATTTTATGAGGCTGCATTCGCTCCTGCCCATTTATATCATTGTTTTCCTTGTTTTTTCTATAGGAAGGTTTTATGTGCCTGCAAAAATGTCTATTATCCCCGATCTGGTCAAAAGCGATGATCTGCTATTAGCCAATTCGCTTGTCAATACCACCGGCATGGTGGCTGCGATGTTAGGCTTAGGGTTAGGCGGTATCCTTGTTGGTATAGTAGGGGTAGAGGGGGGGTTTGTGATCGACGGCGTGAGTTTCTTGATTTCAGGCATCATGATATTCTTCTTAAGCACAAAGTTGATGCGCGTGTTGAAAAAAGAGCGTTTCATTAAGTTGAGCAAAGATATTGCAGAGGTTATCCGTAAATCCGTCATTGAAGAGTTAAAAGATACAGTTGTGTTTCTAAAAAATCAGAAGCAGATAAGGTCTTGTTTCGGCATCTTATTCCTCTTATGGGCGGCATTAGGTTCGGTTTATGTTGTTTCAATTGTTTTTGTACAAAAAGTATTTTCATCCGTGACCAAAGAGCTCGGCCTGATCGTGGTCTCATTAGGCCTCGGCCTTTTCTTAGGCTCATTAACTTATGGAAGATTAGGAGAGAAGGCATCTGGTTTTAAGGCGATTTTTGCCTGCATTTTACTAGCCGGAGTCGTGTTAGCAGCCTTTGTTTTAACAGTGATGCAAATACCCAGCCTTCTGCTGGCTTTGATGCTAGCTTTTATTTTGGGGATGGTCGTGTCTCCGATCATGGTTATTTCAAGCACCCTTGTCCAAAAGCTGACGGATAATTCCATGCGGGGCAAAGTATTCAGCTCTCTTGAAATCGTGGCCCACATGGGGTTTCTCTTGGCTATGCTCATTTCAGCGCCGCTGGCAGATTCCATCGGCCCTGTCAAGATTCTCTTATCCGTCAGCGCCTTGCTTGTTGTCATAGGCATTATCGGTATTATCAGGATATATGGTCAAATTAGAAGAACATAAAGATCTGACGCAAGATAAGGCTATTGAGGAGGCCAAACTTCCTCCGATAGTTTTTATCCCTCTCCTGCAGCATTTTGGCAAAACCCTTGACCTTATAAAAGTAAAGACAGGGGATTCGGTCAAGAGGGGACAGTGCCTTGCTACTTCCGCCGAGGGGCTTTTTTCGCCTATCCATGCATCCATATCCGGTGTTGTCAAGTCTATCGGCGATTATCCGCATCCGGTGGCAGGTGTTTGCCGGGCGATTTGTATCGAGGGGGACGCAAAAGACGAGGCCATAGGTGAAATGACACTGCGCAGGGACGAAGAAGCGGATAAGTTAAGCCCCGAAGATCTTAAAAAGATCGTCTTCGAGGCCGGTATCGTCGGGCTTGGCGGAGCGGCTTTCCCGGCCCATATCAAGCTTTCGCCTCCGGAGCCTATTGAGGATTTTATTTTAAATGGGGCAGAATGTGAACCTTATCTGACGACAGACTACCGCCTTATGGTCGAAAAGGCAGACGAGATCATCAAAGCGATGAGGCTGATCGTGAAGATCATCAGGCCTCACCGCTGTTATATCGCCATCGAAGATAATAAACCTCAGGCCATCAAGCTCATGCAGGAGCGCGTAAGGATTTTTAATTGGCGTGTCGTTGTTTTAAAAACCGGTTATCCTCAAGGCGGAGAAAAGCAAGTTATCAAGTCTTGCTTGAAAAAAGAAGTGCCGAGAGGCAAACTGCCTTTTGATATCGGCGTCGTTGTCCATAATGTGGGGACCGTTTATGCGATTTATGAAGCCGTCTATTTGCGCAAACCACTATATGAGAGGGTAGTCACTGTATCCGGCCCGTGCCTCAGTAACCCTAAGAATTTAATAGCAAGGATAGGTACGCCCATAAAAGACCTTATCGAACAATGCGGTCCTGTTATTAAAGAGCCAAAAAAGATTATCATGGGCGGTCCTATGATGGGGCTTGCCCAATATACGCTGGACGGGCCGGTCATTAAGGCGACCAGCGGCGTTATTTTATTAGATGAGGCTGCAGAGAAGCAGGAAGAAGAATCTTTTTGCGTGCGTTGCGGTGAATGTGTCGAAAACTGCCCGATAGGTTTGTACCCCGGATGGATCGCAATGGCGCTCAACAAAGACAGGTTGGACTTGGCCCAGGAGTACGGGATTATGGATTGTATCGAGTGCGGGTTGTGCGCATATCTGTGCCCGGCGAAGCGAAATCTTATTCATGCGATCAAGGCCGCTAAAGCAAGGATCAAAGATGGGAAAAAATAATTATGTAAAGTATGCAACCACATTAGCTATTATTTGTCTGGCCGCCTCCGGCCTCTTAAGCGTTGTTTTTAACCTGGCCCAGCCCAAGATCCTCTATCAACAGTCGCTTGAAGAGAAAAACAGCCTCAAGGAAGTTTTTCCGGCCGCGACGAGTTTTGAACCTGTCGAAGAAAAAGACAACATCTTATATTACAAGGCGCTGGATAAGAAGAAGGAAGCGTTAGGATTTGTTTTTAAAACATCCAAAAGAGGGTATTCCAGCGATATCGTGACGATGGCCGGCATGGATCAAAACGGGGTTATTACCTATATAAAGATCCTTTCTCAAAATGAGACTCCGGGTCTGGGTTCGAGGATCACAGAGGTCGTCGGGAAGGAGACGTTTTGGGACGTACTGCTTAGAAGAGCAAAGATAACGCAGCCGCCCAGTCCATGGTTTACGGCACAGTTCAGCGGAAAGAAAGCGGATGAGTTGGATAGGAGTATCGATGCTATCACAGGGGCAACGATTTCTTCACGGGCAGTGATCGAGTCCGTCCAGGAAAAAGCAAAAGAGATCCTAAAGAGGGCCCATGGCAGATAAATTTTTTGTATCAGTTTCTCCGCATATCCATACACCCACAAAGGAGTCTATCGCCAGCATAATGTGGACGGTCAATGCGGTTCTTTTGCCTGCAGGGATCGTCGGAATTTATATTTTTGGCGTTTCTGCTCTTTGGGTCATGCTCGTTTCTATTTTGAGCGCTGTTTTTACGGAGGCCGTTATCCAGAAGGCCCGTCGCTGCAAGGTGACCGTTTCAGACGGGAGCGCTTTTATGACAGGCCTTCTTTTAGCCTATAACCTGCCGCCGCACTCGCCGCTTTGGCTGGCGGCCATAGGCTCTTTTTTTGCCATTGCCGTTGCCAAACAGGCCTTTGGAGGCCTTGGCCGCAACATCTTTAATCCGGCACTGGCCGGCCGGGCTTTTCTGGTGGCTGCCTGGCCTAAATATATGACGATGTTCACCAAGCCTTTTGTTTATGATGCGGTGACTCAAGCAACGCCTCTTAGCCTTATGAAAGAAGGCAAGGCCGGCAATCTTTTTGATATGAGTTTAAGTTACTGGGACCTTTTTTTTGGTAATAAAGGGGGTTCTCTGGGCGAAGTCTGCATCCTTGTTTTGTTGTTAGGCGGCCTTTATCTTTTATATAAGAGGATCATTACTTGGCATATCCCCGTTACCTTTATTTTGACCGTCTGGGTCTTTGCATGGATTTTTGGTTCACCAACCGCAGGATTCTTTAAAGGCGATCCTTTATTCCACATTTTTTCCGGAGGTTTGTTCTTGGGAGCTATTTACATGGCAACGGACTATGTGACCTCGCCCATTACAAAAAAAGGGCAGCTTATTTTTGGAGTTGGTTGCGGACTTTTGACTGTTGTCATCAGGATCTGGGGCGGCTACCCTGAGGGTGTCTGTTACGCCATCCTGATTATGAACGCCGCTGTCTCTCTGATCGACAGATTTGTGCAGAAGAGAAGATACGGCGTAGCTAAATAAATTATCGGAGTCTTGCATGAAGCGGTTAGGGCATGAGTTTCTGAAAGGTATCTGGCGGGAAAATCCAATTTTCTTTATTGTGTTAGGGTTGTGCCCGACGCTTGCCGTTTCAACGTCGGTCAATAACGCCTTAGGGATGGGCATTGCGGCGACTTTTGTCTTAGTCTGCTCCAACGGGATCATCGCTATGATCAGAAATTATATCCCGGATAAGATCCGAATCCCCTGTTTTATCGTGGTCATTGCGACCTTTGTCAGCATCGTCGAGATCATCTTACAGGCATTTGCGCCGGCGCTTGACAGGGCGTTGGGGATATTCGTTCCTTTGATCGTCGTCAACTGTATCATTATGGGCCGGGCAGAGGCTTTTGCGTCAAAAAATCCGGTCCTGCCGTCTTTGTTGGACGGCTTAGGCATGGGCTTAGGTTTTACGCTCGCGCTTTTGATCATTTCTATTATCCGGGAAACGCTGGGGAGCGGTAAATTTGCGGGCTATAGCCTTTCTAATACGTTTGAACCCGCGTTAGTCCTTGCCTTGGCTCCCGGCGCGCTTTTGATTTTGGGCCTTTTGATTGGAGGTATCCGATGGATAAGATCATTGCGGTCATCATAGGCAATCTTTTAATCAACAACTTTATTCTTTTTAAATTCCTGGGCCTCTGCCCATTTCTGGGCGTCTCTAAACAGACTAGGCCGGCGATGAGCATGGGCGCAGCCGTGATTTTTGTCATGGTCTCTTCGGGGCTTATCACCTGGTTGGTCTACCGCTTTATCCTAGCACCTCTCCATATTGAATATATGCGCACCGTGGTATTTATTCTGATCATTGCGACCTCTGTACAATTCATCGAAATGGTCATTTTAAAGGCATCGCCCGCCTTGTATAAAGCGCTGGGGATTTATCTTCCTTTGATCTCGACAAACTGCGCTGTCTTAGGCGTGACGGTTTTGAATGTCCAGGATTTTTTTGTCGGCAATAAGCCTGTTGGCGGTAGTCTTGGCCTGTCTTTGCTGCAGGCTTTTTTTGCGGGTTTAGGTTTTACATTTGTGCTGCTTTTGATGTCTGGTATCCGCGAACGGCTGGAACTGGCTGATGTCCCGGAATCTCTGCAGGAGTTACCCATCGCCTTTGTTGTCGCTTCTCTGATGAGCCTCGCCTTTATGGGGTTTCTGGGCGTCAAAATATAAGAATTTAATGGAATGGTATGAATAATATCCTAGCACCCATACTCACATTGACAAGTTTAGGGGTTTTGTTCGGTCTATCCCTGGCCTATGCGGCCAGGAAGTTTCATGTGCCTATGGATCCGATGATCGAGAAGATCCTTGCCAGCCTTCCGGGTTCTAACTGTGGGGCCTGCGGCAAAGGCGGCTGCATAGGGTTTGCGCAGGCACTTTTGGCCGGCGAGCTCGACTTACATTCATGCGCTGTGGCTGCCGAGGAGAACAAAAAGACCATAGCGCAGTTACTGGGTTTGAGCCTTAAGCAGAAAGCGAAGCTGGTCTCATCCCTGCATTGCTGCGGCGGCAATAACGCCAAAGACAAGTATCTTTATTACGGGATGAAAGATTGCCTGGCGGCGAGCCTCATCTTAGGCGGGCAGAAAGAGTGTGCTTACGGATGTTTGACGTATGGCACGTGTGTCAAGGCTTGCCCTTTTGATGCGATCGTGATGACGGGCGAGGGGTTCCCGCGCATCATCGAGGAGAAGTGCACGGCCTGCGGCGTATGCGTGAACGTCTGTCCTAAAAAACTCTATACGTTAATCCCCTTAAACGCGCAAAAGGCGAAAATTTATGTCGCCTGTTCTTCTCTGGATGTCGGCAAAAAGGTCATGAGCATTTGTCCTGTCGGCTGCATCGCGTGCCGCAGGTGCGAAAAAGCCTGCCCGCACGGAGCCATGCAAGTTATTGATAATTTAGCGCGTATAGATTATACTAAATGCAACGGCTGTCTTGAGTGCGTCAAGGCCTGTCCGACAAAGGTGATCAAAGAGAGGTTATAAGTGAAGCGCTCATTAAATATGAAAAACATTGCGGTTTTTGCATCGGGTAGTGGCACGAATTTGCAAGCGATCATAGATAATATTGCCGCCGGCACTCTTAAAGCAAACCTCGCTTTGGTGGTCAGCGATAAACGTAAGGCTTTTGCTTTGGAAAGGGCCAGGAAAGCAGGCATTAAAACACTATTCGCCGATCCGAAAAAATTTGAAACAAAAGAAGATTATGAAAAATATATTATCGGACATTTAAAACAGGAAAACGTGGAGCTGATCGTATTGGCAGGTTTTATGCGCATTGTCGGGCCTGCGCTTATCAAAAAATATAAAAATCGGATTTTAAATATCCATCCTGCGCTTCTGCCTGCTTTTAAGGGCGGATGCGCCATTAAAGATGCCTTCCATTATGGCGTTAAGTTGACCGGTGTGACAGTCCATATTGTCGACGAAAAGGTCGACCATGGCCCCATCATTCTGCAGGAAGCGGTTTATGTCTCGGGGGGAGAATCTGTCAAGGAGTTAGGGGAGAGGATTCACCGGGTAGAACACAAAATCTATAGCCAAGCCATTAGGAAAGCCCTCTCGGGCAATCTCGTCATCAAGGGACGGAAAGCCGTCTTTTCTTCCAAATGAGACAAATGAGTCTGGCTGGTTTGTCTCATTTCTTGTTTCATTAGCGTTAATCTTCGAATCGGGGCAAGTTAATTTTGACTTTTTTGAAATCTTGAGGGGAGAGTTTTACACTCTCTTTTGAGAAGGTGTCGGTAAGTTCGATGAGTTGAAAGTTTTTAAAGTCATAATTTTTGACAACAAGGGCAGCGGTCATCTTGGCATAATCTAATGGTTTTATCTTTTCTTCCTGAGGGGGTAAATTGTATTTCTTCTTCATAAATTCGAATTCTATTCTGATGATGCCGAATTTTTCGCTCCATGACGTGGAGCGAATGTCGAAAAGTTCGTCCAATGTCTTATCTTCGGCAAAAAGGTTTTTTGTGCGGTGGATGATCTGCAAGGCAACGAATTGGTCGAAGGTAATATCATAAAATTTTTTTGATTCGCCGGTTAGGTCATTGACGGCGCCGGCGTTAAGACCAACATCCTTAATGCTGCGCGAGAAAAATTCGCCTCTCGAGAATTTTTCTAAAATCGCTTCTTTAATATCCGGAAGATATTCAATTATCATCAGCTCCACACCGTATTTTTTCACATCTGCGGCAATAACACATAAAAAATTGAGTTTGGCATCCGTGCTTAAGATAACGCGGTGGACAATAGAGAGGACTTTACTCATCTCTTCTAACCCCGCCGAGCTCCATGTCAGCTTTTTTTCATCCACAAGGTTCTGTAACGGCAGGTACACCCACAATGTCTTACCGGTGATGCGACAGGTGACATCTATCTTTCGCTCCTCTTTGACTAATTTTGTCAGTTGTGTTGTTAATGTCTTGGCAGGGTAGGTGGCTTCACAGGAAGATAAAATCCCCGTCAGCAAGAGCAGTGAAAGCATGACAAGGGGTTTGCGAGGGGATTGTTTAGGCCGAGGGATTTTGCTGGACGCCGGTTTTTGTTTTCTTGTATTCTTTAAAGATGGCATCGATCTCATCGTATTCAAGCTCTTCTTTTTTTAAAAGTTCGTTGGCAAAGCGGTCAAGGAGGACGATTTCCTGGCGCAGGAGGTTTTCAACATCCTTGACGCAGTCCTGGAATATTTTTTCTGTTTCGCCGTTTAATTCTTGCTTTAACCTTTCGGACAGCTGTGATTCAGGTATAGCCGTGAAATCGCCTAAGTGTTTTCCATCCATCCCTAATCTCCAGATCATCGCATGCGCTGCTATCATGGCATTGTGAAAATCTGACAAGACTCCATCAGAGGTCGTATTGAATTTTATCTTCTCAGCCACATAGCCGGAGAGCGCGACCTTGATATTGGCTAAGAGCCTTTCTTTGTTGGAAGTGAAGAGTTCTTCCCTCGACTGGCCGTGGACGACTCCGAGCGCTCCCCTCCGGGAAATAATAGAGGCCTTAAAAACATCATCAGTCGGATGAAGAAGATAGAGGGTGATGAGGTGGCCCGCCTCATGATAGGCGACCAGTTTTCTTTCTTCGGGTGTCATGTGCTTGCGGTGTTTGACTCCAAGTTCTATTCTTTCCATAGCTTCCGAGAGGTCTTTGTAGATAATCGTGCTGCGTTTGTCTCGCACGCATATCAGAGATGCTTCCTTAACGATATTTTCAATCTCCGCAGGGGTC
>JAZDLG010000046.1:0-4465 GCA_043802125.1 Candidatus Omnitrophota bacterium | reverse complement strand
CGTTCGGCAAGAAAGCCCTGTTAGACCCGCGGTTAAAGGTGATTGAGGAGCTGTACCGTTCACAAAAGGCCACGCAGATACAGCTTGAATTCACTACTGAAAAAGACCTGAAAACCGCTGATGCCATAGTTTGCCTTGATGAAAAAAAGCTTGATCTGGTTATTTTGGACATGGAGATCGTTGAAGGAAAGTTAGGGCGAGAGCTATCAGCCCAAGAGGCCGGTTTATTGAAACGCGCCCAGGAACTTTTAGAAAAAGAGGTTCCTTTAAGTCTTGGTAGTTTTACCGAAGATGAAAAGAAGTGGCTTTCCAATAATAATCTAGTCACGATAAAACCGGTTATTTTTATCTCTATCGCCGCGGTTGACGATCTGTCGGCCCTGGCCAAAAGGGCTTATGATGAAGGCGGCAGGATCTCTTTTCTGACCGGTGGAATAAAAGAGGCGCGCGCATGGGAGGTAAGGAAGGGCGCCACAGCGGTTGAAGCGGCGCATGCCATACATTCTGATCTGGCGCGCGGTTTTATCAGGGCTGAGGTAATGGCTTATAACGAACTGGTCAAAGTCGGCAATGTCAACCAGGCGAAGTCTGGCGGATGTTTGCGCCAAGAAGGTAAAGATTATATCGTGCAGGACGGAGATGTAATTGAATTTAAATCAGGCGTTTAAGCGGAGATCATATGCTTAAGATCAAGCGGGCTTTAATAAGCGTCTCGGATAAAACCGGCATCACGGAATTTGCCAAAATATTGCAGTCTTTAGGCGTTGAGATCATTTCAACCGGCGGCACTGCCGGGGTTTTAAAAGAGGCCGGCCTATCCGTCATAGAGATGTCTGATTACACAGGATATCCTGAGATGTTGGACGGCCGCGTGAAGACCCTGCATCCCAAGATACACGGCGGCTTATTATCCCTTCGCGATAACCCGGACCACATGAAACAAATACAGGAGCATGGCATCGGCCTTATTGACATGGCCGTTGTTAACCTTTACCCTTTTGAGAAAACCGTTTCCCGCGAGGGCGTGCCTCTTTCAGAGGCTATAGAGAATATTGATATCGGCGGGCCTTCTATGCTGCGTAGCGCTGCTAAAAATTATAGGTCTGTAGCGGTTGTCTGCGACACAAAATTTTACGCTTCTTTGGCCTCTGAGCTTAAGAAGAATGACGGGTGCCTGTCAGAAGAGACGCTTAAAAACTTAGCGCAGGAAGTCTTTAGGTTGACATCGCGGTATGATGGGGCAATAGCTTTTTTTCTTGCGGCAAAATGGAGCGGAGAAGGCTTGCCTGATTCTTTGAACCTTAATTTTAAAAAAGCGGCTTCGCTTCGCTACGGCGAGAACCCTCATCAGAAAGCCGCGCTGTATAAAAGCGTTCCCGGCCGTCCTGATTCGCTTATTTCCGCAAAACAGCTGCATGGTAAAGAGCTGTCTTTTAATAACTACCTTGATCTGAACGCGGCTATGGCGATCATCGGGGATTTTAAAGAGCCGGCCGCGTGTATCATCAAACACAATAACCCGACCGGCGTGGCTGAGGCAAAGACCTTAGCCCGGGCCTATAAAGACGCGTGGCAAACGGATTCTTTGTCCGCGTTCGGCGGTATCGTGGGATTGAATAGAAGAGTGGACGCAAAGACCGCCAAAGCCATTCTCAAGAGCGGTTTCATGGAATGCGTACTCGCGCCTTCCTATGAGGGCGAAGCCCTGGAATTACTCCGGTCTAAAAAGAACCTGCGTTTGCTGGAAGTTGTTTTTAACAGCGCGGGAGGCTCAGGCGAATTTGATCTAAAGAAGATAGACGGCGGCATCCTCGCGCAGGAAGCTGATGTCGGGGATTTTAAAACGGCTGATTTAAAAGTCGTGACAAAACGCAAACCTACCAAAAAAGAATTATCTTCGCTTCTATTTGCCTGGAAGGTAGTCAAACACGTCAAATCCAATGCCATTGTTTTGGCGCGCGCGCGCGCCGCTTCTACCGTCGGCATAGGCATGGGGCAGACGAGCCGCGTGGACTCCGTGTTTATGGCTATAAAGAGGGCAGGCTCGAGAGCTAAAGGTTCAGTGCTTGCCAGCGACGCCTTTTTCCCCAAGGCGGATAATATCGCATTAGCAAAAAAAGCAGGCATAGCCGCGATCATCCAGCCGGGCGGCTCTGTGGCTGATGAGGATGTCATCAAAGCTGCTGATAAAGCCGGCATTGCCATGGTGTTCACTGGCTTCAGACATTTTAAACACTAAAAATGACTTACGAGGAAGCCCTCGCCTATTTAGAAACATTTATCAATTACGAGAGAAAGACCGACTACCAGTACAAAACCGCTTTTAAGTTAGAGAGGATGAAGAAATTCCTTTCTAGCCTCGGCAATCCTCAGCACGAGTTAAAAGCCATCCACGTCGCGGGAACAAAAGGCAAAGGCTCTAGCGCCTGCTTTATCGCGCACATCCTGAAAGAAGAGGGTTTCCGCGTCGGGCTTTATACGTCCCCCCACTTGACAGATTTCAGGGAAAGGATACGCATACTAGACCCGGATAACGCGGCTGAAGAACGATCAGCATTTCCCGGCATGATCTTAAAGAATGATTTTGTAAATTTTCTGGAACGCCTAATGCCTGGAATAGATTTTTTCAGGCATTCTTTTCAGAATTTCGGGGGGCTTACCTTTTTTGAGATCCTGACCGCGATAGCTTTTAAATTCTTTCAGGAGAAAAAAACCGACTTCGTCGTTCTTGAGACCGGGCTTGGAGGCAGGTTTGACGCGACTAACGCCGCTGATTCCTATGTTTCCGTTATTACGCCCATCAGTTATGACCACGAACACATTTTAGGCAATACTTTGGCTGAGATAGCTTTTGAAAAAGCCGGCATCTTAAAGAAGTCAAACAAAAAAACAAAAAATGGCGCCTCTGTTTGCGTGACGTCTCTGCAGCCCAAGGAAGTCTTAGAGGTATTAAGGAGGCGCGCGCAAAGCGAGGGCTCTGTTTTATTTGAGGCCGACCGCGATTTTTATTCAAAGAAGCTCTCAGGAGATCTCTTCTCGCAAAATTTCTTCTATCAGGGGTTGAACGATACATCTCATTTTTTTTCTACCAGGATGCTTGGGGCTCATCAATTGGTGAATGCCTCTTTAGCGCTCGCGGCCTGCGAGGCGCTTTCTCTGCACGGCATCAGGATACGCAGCGACGCCATGGAAAAGGGCTTATTGAATGCCTTTTGGCCGGGCAGGCTTGAGGTCATACGCACCAAGCCTTTTATAATCTTAGACGGCGCCCATAATAAGGATTCAGCCGGCCGTTTGAGCCATTTTTTGGAAAAAGAATTCAAACGGCTGCGTAAGTGGATGATCTTCGGGGTTTCTGAAGATAAAGACATCAAGGGCATCGCAGAACAGCTTGAACCTTTTGTAGATAAGGTCATTCTGACGCGCGCTGATAATCCGCGCGCCGCAGACCCCCAAAAGGTGCTTAGGCCGTATTTTAAAAACAAGACTTATGTTGTAACACAGACAGTGGAAGAGGCCGTTAATATTTTAAATAAAGAGATAGCCCCTGAAGATGTGGCGGTGATCACGGGATCTTTGTTCGTCGTAGGCCAGGCGCGTGAATTATGGCAAAAATAGTTTACCACCAGGATACTATCGCAGCCATCGCCACGCCGTTTGGCGAGGGCGCGGTGGGCATTGTGCGCTTGAGCGGCCCTGAGGCAGTAGCGATAACGGGAAAAGTTTTCATCGCAAAAAATAAAAAGCCGATCTCTAGCATGAGATCCTTTTCTTTGCGCTACGGCTGGATAGTTGACGTATGCCAGGGGAGCGAGGGACGAGGTACGAAAGAAAAGATTGTCGATGAGGTTATCGTCTCTGTTATGCGTGGACCGAAGAGTTATACAAGGGAAGATGTGGTTGAGATAAATTCTCACGGCGGCGCAAGGGCTTTGTCGTCTATCCTGGAATTGGTTTTAGGCAAGGGCGCGCGGCCAGCCCAGCCCGGAGAATTCACTAAAAGGGCTTTTTTGAACGGCCGCCTTGACCTGACGCAGGCAGAGGCTGTGCTTGATATCATTCAAGCAAAGTCTGATCTGGCGCTCAAGGTAGGTATGTCTCAATTATCAGGCGTGGTCGGACGATGTATCGCTGAATTGCGCGCAAAGATCCTTGCGATCCTGGCGGATATGGAGGCAGAGATAGATTTTAGCGAGGAAGGCGTCAGCTCAAATAGCGGGCAGGATTTCAGAACGGGCATCTCCAGTGTCGCAAAGGAGCTGACAACGCTGCTTGAAAAAAGTTTTCAGGGCAAGGTGATCCGCGAAGGCCTCAAAGTTGTGATCTACGGAAAGCCGAATGTGGGCAAATCTTCTCTTCTCAATGCCATTTTAAAAAAAGAGCGGGCGATCGTTACTTCCATCGCGGGCACGACGCGTGACACAGTGGAAGAGTTCATCAATATCAAGGGGTTGGCAGTGCAGCT
>JAZDLG010000036.1:0-63275 GCA_043802125.1 Candidatus Omnitrophota bacterium | reverse complement strand
TAGTACGAGAGGACCAGGACAAACGAACCTCTGGTGTTCCAGCTGTCCTGCCAAGGGCAAAGGCTGGGTAGTCATGTTCGGAAGAGATAAGCGCTGAAGGCATATAAGCGCCAAGCTCGCCTTAAGAATAGACTTCCCTCTTGTAGCAATACAAGAATAGACACCCGGAAGACCACCGGGTTGATAGGTCCTAAGTGTAAGACCCGTAAGGGTTTCAGCTTAAAGGATACTAATTGTCAATCGGCTTGACCGCTAATTTGTCATTAAAATTTATTGTGACAGATTGGCTTAAAGAGAGATTCATCGGCTTACTTATCCAAAAAAACTTTACAGAAATTGTCAATTAAATTTCAATATTTGCTGCGCAAATATTGAGGTGCCTATACTGGGGAGGAAACACCCGTTCCCATTCCGAATACGGTAGTTAAGCTCCTCGAGGTCAATGGTACTTGGCTCGCAAGGGCCTGGGAGAGTAGAACGGCGCCTCTTTAATTTAAGCCCCTATGGTAAAATCCATAGGGGCTTTATTTTTTGCCGCAGAAAGCGGCACACCAGCCCATCCGATTGGGCTGGGTGGTATTTAGTTATTGAATTATTGGGTTTTTTATAATAGAATAAAAACATGAAGATCCGTAAAGGGTTCACTTTAATTGAAATGATCGTTGTTGTCATAGTTTTGGGCATACTTGTCTCTATTGCAGGTGTTCAGTATTCAAAGATCATTGAGAAAAGCAGAGGAGCAGAGGCAAAGCAGGTTCTTTTAACTGCTTATGCGGGATATCAGAGAAGGGTAGCTAATGAAGAGTCTGTTGCCTGGGGACAGGTTAACGGAAGATGGGACAGGCTCGGGATGAGTACACCATCCGCTGCCCGTTTTACTTATGGCTGGAGCAATACGGGTGGTAACCCAAGGATCATTGCTTTGCGCGTAGGAGATTCGGCAAAAAATATCACCGTTTATTTAGCTAACGGCACTTTAGTTGTCACGCCGCCATATTAAAAATTAATTCAATGACCATAAAGAGAGCTTTCATCCAAACAGGGTTTACTTTAATAGAGCTCCTTGTAACTGTAATTATCCTGGCTGTCCTTGCATCTATGGCTACAGTGAATTATTCAGAAAGAAAAAAAAGGAACGAGTATACCTCTGCGTTAGCCCAAGCAAGGACTATTGCCGCTGCTGAGAAGGCATATTCCCTAACTCAAACTTTTTACGTCTCTACGGGTAGTACGGTTGACACAAACAACAAATTGGCTATAAAAGTTTCTGACGGCTATTTTCGCAATTACCGTGTCAACAACAACACCGCAATGCCGCCGTCATTTAATGTTACCGTCTTTAGCGGCACCGCTTCAAAGAACGCCACCTATACATTTGATTCTGACGGCAATCGCATTGCCTGCTCAGGCTCTGATTGCCTGCCGTGATGATCTGAGATGAACTCACCCCTTGCAGCCTCAATACAATATCTTAAAGGCATAGGCCCCAAAAGAGCGAAATTGCTTGCAGATGCCGGTATCCGCAGCGTTGAAGACGCTTTTTATTACTTCCCGCGCCGTTATCAGGACCGGACTCACTTTACTTCTATAGCGCAGCTTGAGATAGGAGCTATGGCGACCGTAAAAGCTGAAGTTTTGTCGGTTAACGCCAGGCGCAGTTTTAGGAAAGGCGGTTTTAACATTTTTGAGGTCTCTGCGGGTGATGAGACAAGTTGTATTTTCGCGGTTTGGTTTAATCAACCTTACTTAAGGAATTATTTTAAGCTTGGTAAAAAAGTCATTCTATACGGCAAGGTGGAATTATATAAAGACAGGGTACAGTTGTCCAATCCTGAATTTGAATTTATTGAGGAAGGCGATGAAGGTGCCGAATCCGGCAAGATAATACCAGTATATCCTTTGCCTAAAGGTTTTTCGCAACGAGGCATAAGAAAAATGATCGCGTCAATCCTGGATAAGCATCTGACTTCTGTTGCCGAGATACTTCCTTTTGATATACGTTGCCGTCACAACCTTGGTAATATCGCGAAAAGCCTGCGCAATATACATTTTCCTGAAAGCGAAGATGCCAGGCTAGCAGCCTACCAGAGGCTTTCATTTGAAGAGTTTTTTATTTATCAGATACCGCTTATCTTGCGCAAGCTTAAACGCAAGGAGAAGAAGGGTATTGCTTTTAAAATTAACGAAGAACTTCTTGGCCGTTTTATCCAAAGCCTGCCCTTTGTCTTGACCCGGTCTCAGGTGGAGGTCTTATCTCAGATAAAGGCTGATATGCAGGCGCCTCGCCCGATGCAAAGGCTGTTGCAGGGCGACGTAGGCTCAGGAAAGACGATCGTTGCCACGATAGCGGCTCTTGTGGCTGTTAGTAACGCCTCACAGGCTGCTTTTATGGCTCCTACGGAAATACTCGCTAACCAGCATTATGTAAATCTTAGATCGCAGATCTCAAATTTTAATAAAGATTTAAAGATCGGGCTTCTAACAGGCAGCCTGAAAGATAAAGAAAGACAGAAGATATTAAAAGACGTTAAGGATGGGCGGATAGATATTGTTGTCGGCACGCATGCGTTGATCCAGGAGGGCGTAGTGTTTAAAAAACTCGGGCTGATCATTATGGATGAACAGCATAAATTCGGGGTTTCCCAAAGAGCGCTCTTGCCGCAGAAAGGCGTTAATCCCGATGTACTCATAATGACTGCGACACCCATACCCAGGACTCTGTCTATGACTCTTTTCGGGGATCTGGATATTTCTACCATACGCGAGTTGCCGCAAGGAAGAAAAAAGATCCAGACACTCCTTTATGAGCTGGAGCGCAGGCATGATGCTTATGAATTTTTGAGGTCTCATGTGAAAGCCGGGCGGCAGGCTTATATTATTTATCCTTTGATAGAAGAGAGCCCTACGCTTATGCTGGCTTCCGCTAAAAGGATGTACAAGGAGTTCAGCCAGGATATTTTTAAGGAATTGAAAGTCGGATTGGTCCATGGCAAACTTAAGAAAGAAGAGCAGGATAGGGTGATGGCAAAATTCAGGGATGGCGCGCTTGATATACTTGTGGCTACGACCATCCTGGAAGTAGGTATTGATGTGCCCAATGCAACCGTGATGTTGATTGAGCATGCCGAGAGATTCGGCTTGTCCCAACTGCATCAGATGAGGGGCCGTATCGGCCGCGGTACATTTGAATCTTATTGCCTTCTTGTTGCTGAGCCTAAGACCGAGCAGGCCCAATCAAGGGTCGGTGTTTTGCAGTCTTGCTCGGACGGTTTTCAGATAGCAGAGGAAGATCTAAGGCTCCGCGGACCGGGTGAATTTTTCGGTGAGCGCCAGCACGGTTTGACTGAATTAAAAATTGCTGACCCATTAAAACAGTTTCATCTTTTGAAGTCCAGCCGCGAGGAGGCAATGAAGCTTTTAAACGATGACCCAAAATTAGAAAAACGGCAGAATGCCCAGATCAAGAAACAGTTGTATAGGAGATTTCCTGGGTTTGAGCAGTTTATTATGGTAGGGTAATGGGTGGCGTCGGTTTGATTTAAGTAAGATATTTATTATTTGACTTACTATTAGTATAATGTTATACTTTTTTTGAAAGGAGGATGAATAAAATGACAACGACTACTGTTACGACAAAAGGCCAAATAGTTATTCCTTCCAAAATCCGCAAAAGGCTGCACATTAAAAAAGGAACCAGGCTTTTTATTGAAGAAAAAGATGATACGCTTGTTTTAAGGGCCGTAACTCCGGGATATTTTGAAAAGATGGCCGGTATTTTAGGCACAAAGGGGAAGCTGTCAAAAGCGCTAATTGAGGAACGCCGCAGAGATAGGGAAAGAGAGGCCTGATAATGATAAGAATACTTGATGCTCACGGCCTATTAGTTTTTTTGGAAAAAGAGGCTGGGTTTGAGAAGATTGAGGCGGCCCTTGTTGAGGCTGCGGAAAAGGATAGTCCTCTCTTGATGGCATCTGTCAATTATGGTGAGGTTTATTATATTGTGCTGCGCGAGTGTGGCGCAAAGAAGGTCAGCGAGATCGAAAATCTCATAAAAACCCTGCCTATCGAAATTGTAGATGTGGATATATTATTGGCCCGGGAAGCGGGCCGCCTGAAAGCCGGCTATAAAATGTCTTATGCTGATTGTTTTGCCGCAGCGCTGGCGAAACTCCGTAAAGCCGAGGTTTTAACAGGCGATAAGGAGTTTAAGGCGGTAGAGCACGAAGTGAAGATCGCGTGGATAAGATGACAGGCTTCACAGAAGGTAAGCGGCAAGGCAAGGCTCTGTTCAGCAAACGAAGTTTTTTGCCGTCTGCTTCGGTTTGCATTTTCGCTGTTACGCTCCATAGAACCGTGTCGCTACAGCCAAAATGTAATTCCCTGCCTGCCGGCAGGCAGGCTTGCCAACATTTGGTAGAAAATTTCTTATTGTCTGCTTGGACAGAAGGCTACATCGCCACAAACCTGGATGGCATTGGTGTAGGAGCGAACGGGTTATTGAGTTGATAACAATTGAGAATTAAAAATGAAGAATGAATTAAATAATCTGGAAATATTTTCAAAACGTTTAAAGGATCCTGTCCAGTGGTTATCAAAAGCTGTTGAACTTATTTCTGTGGCTGATATTTTAAAAAATAAGCTTGATTTTCACTGGAAAAAAGTTTCAGATGAGAAAGGCAAGATAATCTTTGATAATAACATGGCAACCATGCAAGGTGTTTACTATATGTTAATGGCTTTTGCAATTGAGAATTTCTGCAAAGCTATTATTGTTGGTCGAAAGATGAAAGAATGGGAGGCGATGACTTTAAGCAAAATCCCCAAAGTTCTTAAGAATCATGATTTGTTTGATTTAGTAAAGAATGAAATTGGATTAAGAGTTGATGTTGCAGAGCAAATTCTTCTTAAAAAACTTTCCCGTTATGCAACCTGGCATGCGCGGTATCCTACTCCTACTGTCGCTGATTCCATAGGAAAAGAAAAACTCTCTGATGGCTTGGAGTATTCTTTGGGTTTTGTTGCATCTTTTGATTTAGATGGAATTATGGATTTTATTGGATGTTTGCGAATATTAATAAAGACAGAATTAGGAAGAGATATTTGAGGTATACAATTGAGATTGGGTATTTGAAAACCAAGAAGTGTTGTATGGGCGGCGGCGAGAGTTTGTTGAAGTAGGAGCAAGGTAAGTTTCTGCGGAGCTGACATTAGAAATTTTTTGGCAAGTGTTTACGAGGATTTACGCTCGAGTTCGTTGCGAACCGACCGAGAATAATCCAGGCGCTTGTTTTCTTTGTGAGGGAGATGTGAGCGTGACGAACGAGGCGTAAACCGACGTCAACGGCAAAAAATTTCAGTCGGCGGAGCAGGAAGTTGCCTTGCGACCATTTGGAGGAAAAAATGTTAGACGAGAACGCGGAGATAAAGGATAATGAGCCGTTGCCGGTCAGCGCGTCGCTAAAAGTCCTGCGCTATAAGACGATCAAGAAGAACAATGCGTTGGGTGGTGTGGAAAAGGGATAAAAAATTAGCATTCCATTCAGGTAAAGAATGGTCTGTCATAAGGGATACGGTTGAAGGTTTTATAAAGGACTTGTAAAACTGGCAGCATAACAAAAGGAGAGGAAAGTGGAAAACGAAAATAAGGGTTGTATCGTTGAGCGAGGGGAGTTTAAGGGCAAGCCAATTCTTATCTTAAAGAGGGACGGAGAAGATAAATATCCTTTTTCTTTTGGCATGACCAAGGCAAAGCTGATCGTGGATAATATAGCGGAAATAAAGAAATTCGTTGATGAAAATAGCAAATAGAAAAGCGTGCGGTAAAGCAGGATTGGCATGAGGATCATCGCAGGCAAATATAAGGGCCGGAAAATTGCGTTCCCTGACCACATCCGGCCTACGCAGGACAAGGTCAGGCAGGCTATATTTGATACCTTGGGCCAGGACTTCCAGGGAAGGGTTGTGTTGGACCTGTTTGCCGGAAGCGGGGCTTTTGGGCTTGAGGCGCTATCACGGGGGGCTGAGAACATTGTATTTGTGGATATTGAGAGGAAGTGTAACTTTTTGATAAAAAATAACTTAGAAAGCCTTGGGCTAGTGCCGCGGTCTTGTCCGAAGGTCGAGATATACCGACAGGATGCTTTTCGCGCTATAGCGATAGCGGCCAAAAAGAAACGCAAGTTTGATGTTATTTTTGCTGATGCCCCGTATCACAAAGGCCTTGCAAAAAAACTCTTGAAAACACCGTCCTTGGGTGATATATTAACAACTCATGGTTTTCTTGTTGTTGAGCACGCAGCCACAGATGAGATTGATCTTGAGTCTGGAGTGGCTGCGTTTGAGCTTTATAAGCAGGCTGAGTACGGAAAGATAAGGGTATCTTTTTTTAGAAGGAAATGACTCCAAAGATTAGACACCCTAAAATTTTCTTCGATAATTTTAGTGTAATCTTCGGAGCGATTTACGTATCTAGCAGGGGGTAAATCGTGTGCCAGAGAGCCATATATCCGGGAACCTTTGACCCCGTTACAAACGGCCATATTGATGTGATCAAGCGCGCTGTTAAGCTTTTTTCCGAGGTTATTGTTGCTGTCGCGCCTAATCCGGAGAAGGCCCCTATGTTCACGGTTGAAGAGAGGGTTCGTTTGCTGAAAGAGTCTTTGAGCGATATAGAGGGCGTGACTGTGGCGAGTTTCAAAGGCCTGGTCGTAGATTTTGCGCGTAAAAACAAAGTCAATATTGTCATCCGCGGCCTTCGTATGCTTTCTGATTTTGAGTATGAGTTTCAAATGGCGCTGACCAATAGAAAATTTGACGATTCCATAGAGACTGTTTTTCTTATGCCTTCCGAATCTTACAGCTATGTCTCTTCAAAATTACTTAAGGAAGCGGCCGCGTTAGGCGCTGATATCTCATATTTTCTGCCGTCTTGCGTGGAGTCGGCGCTTAAGAAGAAGCTCGGCATTAAATGAGGCCACAACTTACAGAACGAGGTAAATGTAAGTTGTAAGGCCGAATTAATCCCGTGGCTGTTTCTTAGCCATCGGGATCTATTGAGGTATTTTACATCTAGCATGAAAATAGATGTGGTACGGCTCTCGGAAGACCGGGAGGTTGAGCTCTTTGAGGAGTGGGATCCGAAGATCTTTGATCTTGACGCTCCGGGCATAAGCTACGTTGGCCCTCTATCAGTCAGGGCTTATGCCCGGAAGGAGAGCGGCGTAGTAGGAGTGAGAGTAGTTTTGAAGGCGAAGACGACTTTGACGTGTGCCAGGTGTTTTAGGGAATTCTTGTCATTGTTGGACAAAACGCTAAAAATGATCTATCCGCTTGATCCCGGCAGAAAGATATTTCCGGTTGATGGCAATATCCGCGAAGAATTGATATTGACTTATCCGCAGAAGATCTTGTGTAAACTCGATTGCAAAGGCTTATGCATACGCTGCGGCGCGGACCTGAATGTGAATAAATGTAAGTGCAGTGTAAGTTAAACCTTAATGATCCAAATCGGAGGTTAAAGAAATGCCAAATCCAAGACGCAGACATTCAAAAGGTAGAGGTAGAAGAAGACGCACGCACTGGAAGGTAGCTGTAGCTAAGCTTATGGAGTGTCCGCAGTGCAAATCTCCTAAAATGTCGCATAAGATATGCGGGGTTTGTGGTTTTTACAACGGTAGGCTCATACTTGATTTTGAAGCCAAGAAGGCCAAGAAAGAAGAACGCAAGAAAAAGGGCAGAAAGTAAAACATGGTGAGAGTCGTTGTTGATGCGATGGGTGGGGATTACGCGCCGAAAGCGGTCATAGAGGGAGTTATCTCCGCTATAGACAGATCTGACATCTACGTCTTCTTAGTCGGGCAGTATGATGTTATTACCCGCGAGCTGAGGGGCTATAAATATGACACATCAAAGCTTGAGGTCGTTCATGCTGATGAAGTCGTTGAGATGAACGAGGCGCCGGCGGTGGCCATACGCAAAAAGAGGAATTCATCTATCAACATAGGCATCCATTTGCTCAAAGACGGCAAAGCGGATGCCTTTTTTAGCGCCGGAAATACCGGCGGCGTTGTGTGCGCGGCAACACTTAAACTTGGTTTGCTTGAAACCATTGAACGTCCGGGCATTGCCATAGTGATGCCAAACCTTAAAGGTGTCTCGCTTATCATTGACGCGGGCGCTAATATTGACCCAAAGCCGCTTCACCTCGTACAATACGGCATCATGGGAAGCGCCTATTTTGAACATATCCTGGGTAAGAAAAATCCGAGCGTCGGCCTTCTCAACGTAGGAGAGGAAGAGTCAAAGGGCACGGACTTCGTCAAAGAGACTTATCAGCTCCTTGAACAAAGCCCTATCAATTTTATCGGCAACGTTGAAGGCAAGGATATATTTTCAGGCCGCTGCGACATTATCGTCTGCGATGGTTTTGTCGGTAACGTGACCTTGAAAGTATCGGAGAGCATGGCTGAGACGATCACATTTTTTTTAAAGCAGGAGCTCATGTCTACAATATGGGGTAAATTGGGGCTCCTTCTTGCTAAACAGAGTTTTCGTAATTTCAAGAAAAAGATAGATTACTCCGAATATGGCGGCGCCCCGCTTTTAGGGGTAGACGGCGTCGTGATCATAGGCCACGGCCGTTCTTCTGCTAAGGCTGTCATGAATGCCATACGCTTTGCCAAGGAAGAAGTAGAGCGTAATATTAACCAGAATATTTTAGAGCGCACCAGAAAGCTCTCAATAAATATAAAATTACCTAACTTGGCATAGATATATGAATAAAAGAAAAAATAATATCGGCATCATCGGGCTCGGCAGTTATCTGCCCAAAAAGATACTGACAAATAAGGATCTGGAGGGCATGGTTGATACGAGCGATGAGTGGATAACAATTCGCACGGGCATCAAAGAACGCCGTATCGCAAGTTCCAATGAACCCACCAGTATTCTCGCTTTTAATGCCGCCAAAGAGGCTTTGAAAAACGCCAGGGTGAAACCTGAGGATCTGGAATTGATCATTGTTGCCACGATTACACCTGATATGCCTTTCCCTGCCACTTCTTGTATAGTCCAGAATCTATTGGGAGCAAAAAACGCCGCCTGTTTTGACGTGAGCGCCGCGTGCGCCGGGTTTGTCTACGGAATAGTCACGGCCAAGCAATTCTTAGCCGGAGGCGTTTATAAGAATGCCCTTGTGATAGGCGCGGAAAAGCTATCCAGCGTGACCGATTGGGAGGATAGGAATACATGCGTTTTATTCGGTGACGGCGCAGGAGCAGCGGTTTTGGCCCCCGTTTCTAACGGTGGCATCCTTGCCGGTTATTTGGGCAGTGACGGCTCGCTGGCTGAGCTTTTGATGATGCCCGGAGGCGGCAGCAGAAATCCGGCAAGCAAAGAATCATTGGCCAATAAACTTCATTTTATAAAGATGAGAGGTAACGAGGTATTTAAAATGGCGGTCAAGATCATGTCGGACGCCGCCTGCAAGGCTTTAAAAGAATGCAAACTTACCGTTGATGATATTGATTGTTTTATCCCACATCAGGCGAACAAAAGGATCCTTGACGCCGTTGCCCGCAAGATGCGCCTGCCTTTAGAAAAGATCTATTTCAATGTCGCCAGCTATGGAAACATGTCTTCTGCTTCAACTGCCGTGGCACTCTGTGAAGCTTATGATTCCGGCATGATCAAAGAAGGCGGCATCGTCGTCCTTGACGCTTTTGGCGCGGGGCTCGTTTGGGGCTCTTGCGTCATCCAGTGGCAGAAATAAAATCAGTTGACATGAAGATAGCATTCATATTTCCCGGTCAGGGCGCGCAATACGTCGGGATGGGGAAAGATCTCTACGATTATTCACCTCAGGCAAAACTTGTCTTTGACGATGCGGATAAGGCGCTCGGTTTTTCTTTAAGCCGCCTATGTTTTGAGGGGCCGTTTGAGGAACTTACCAAAACAGAGAATTGTCAGCCTGCCGTTTTAACCGCAAGCATAGCAGCGCTAGCGGCTTTGAAAGGCGCTCATCCGGATCTTACATGCGATTACGTAGCCGGCCTTAGCCTGGGGGAATATTCAGCGCTCGTTGCCGCTAGTATAGTAAATTTCAAAGACGCTGTTTACCTTGTCCGGCAGCGCGGCAAGTTTATGGAAGAGGCAGCGCGTAAGAATCCAGGGTCGATGAGTTGTGTCCTGGGGCTGGATGTCGCGGATGTTATGGAGATCTGTAAAAGCGTTGGCGCAGAGGTAGCGAATTTGAATTGCCCCGGACAAGTGGTAGTCTCCGGGACAAACGCCAGGTTGGAAACCGTTGCGTCAATGGCGATGGAGAGAGGCGCTAAACGCGTCATACTTTTAGATGTCAGCGGCGCTTTTCATTGCTCACTGATGAAAGATGCAGCAATAAAATTGAAAGCCGAGATAGACAAGGTTGATTTTAAACCCGCAAAATATCCTCTGATCTCAAATGTAGATTCATCAGAGCAGGTAAGCCCGGATGTTATCAAGCAAAATCTTATAAAACAGGTGGATTCAGCCACTTACTGGGAAGCTTCTATGCGGTATCTTCTGGGAAAAGGTGTGGGGTTATTTTTTGAGATAGGCCCTGGGGTGGTCCTTAGGGGATTGATGAAGAAGATAGAGATCAATGCGAAAGTCATTTCAGCAGGTTCGTGGTCAGATATAATCCAGAAAGGATTAGACCTTCCCAATTCCTTATAAGGGAAGGGTCTGCAGGGAGGCAGTATGAAACTTGAAGGCAAGGTGACTTTAGTGACCGGAGGCGCGAGGGGCATAGGCCGCGAGATAGCTCTTTTGTTTGCCAAGGAAGGCTCTGATGTCGTGATATGCGATGTTAACAGAGAAGTCGCATCCAAAACCCAAAAAGAAGTTGAATCTTTGGGCCGTCGCTCAATGAGCTTTGAGACGGATGTCACTGCGCTTAAACAGGTTGAAGAAATGATGAATTTAATACTTGACAATTTTAAACATCTTGATATATTAGTTAACAATGCTGGCATAACGAGAGACAATTTGTTGCTGCGGATGAGCGAGGACGATTGGGATAAGGTCCTTGCGGTAAATTTAAAGGGAGTCTTTAACTGCACGAAAGCCGCAACAAAGTTTATGATCAAGCAGAGAAAGGGCTCGATAGTAAACATAGCATCGATCATTGGTATTATGGGGAATGCAGGCCAGGCTAATTACGCAGCATCTAAAGGCGGCATCATAAGTTTTACGAAATCTATAGCCAGAGAATTAGCCTCCCGCAATGTCAACGTGAACGCAGTCGCGCCTGGTTTTATCCAGACGGCCATGACGGATAAGTTGACAGAAGAGCAGCGTAGCAAGATGCTGGCTAACATTCCTTTAAATAGATTAGGGGTCCCTCAAGACGTGGCCCAGACGTGTTTATTCTTAGCGTCAAGCGATTCCGGCTACATCACGGGTCAGACTATCGTGGTGGATGGCGGGATGAGCATGTAGAAATCATAAAAAAGCAAACAGGAGGAACATAATGACAGACGCAGTAAACAGAGTGAAATCAATCATAGCAGAACAGTTGGGCGTCAAGCCCGAAGAGGTAACACCGGAGGCTTCTTTTGTTGAGGACCTGGGAGCTGATTCCCTTGATACCGTGGAATTAGTCATGGCTTTAGAGGAGGAGTTTGGCATTGAGATACCGGATGAAGACGCTGAAAAAATGACGACCGTGGGCGATGCTGTTAAATACATAGAAGACAAGATTGCAAAAAAGTAACCCGGTGGTTTTCCGGTTTTTGGAATAAGCTATCAGCAATCCCATACCCCGATTAACGTCGGGGTATTTTACGTGAGGCGGCTTTTCCCGCCTTCGCGGGATGTCGCTGAATGTGCAAGCACGTGGGGTTTCCATATGATATCTATGAAGCGCAGGGTTGTTGTAACAGGTATAGGGGCTATAACACCTATAGGAAATAATTGCCGGGAGTTCTGGAAAGGATTAGAGTCCGGAAAAAGCGGCATAGATAAAATCACTCATTTTGACGCTTCTCAATTTGATACGCAGATAGCCGGCCAGGTCAAGGATTTCAACCCGGAAATCTTCATGTCAAAGAAGGATGTCAGACATACCGAACAATTTGTGCATTTCGCCATGGCTGCCGCTTGCGAGGCTGTTACGGATTCCGGCGCCAAACTAGACCACCTTGACCTGACCCGCTGCGGCGTTTTGATCGGCTCCGGCATAGGCAGCCTGCGTATTATTGAAGAGCAGCATAAGGTCCTTTTAGAGAGAGGGCCTTCAAAGCTCTCACCTTTTCTTATCCCCATGCTTATAGTTAATGAAGCCTCAGGCCATGTCTCTATACGTTTTGGATTTAAGGGCCCGAATTCCTGCGTTGCAACGGCTTGCGCTACCGGAAACCACGCCATAGGAGATGCGGCGCGCATTATTCAGCATGGCGATGCTGATATGATGATAGCCGGAGGCACGGAAGCAGCGGTCACGCCCATGGGCATAGGCGGTTTTTGCGCTTTAAAAAGCCTCTCGTGCCGTAATGACGAGCCACAGAAGGCATCGCGTCCTTTTGACAAAGAGCGCGACGGTTTTGTCATGGGCGAAGGCTCAGGTATCGTGATCTTGGAAGAGCTGGAGCATGCCAAAAAAAGAGGAGCAAAAATTTATTGTGAATTAGCGGGGTATGGTATGTCAGGCGACGCCTATCATATCACGGCGCCCGATCCTTCGGGAGAGGGATGCGTTCGGGCAATGACCGCTACGTTGAAAGACGCAAGCCTGAAACCTCAGGATATAGATTATATTAACGCGCACGGTACATCTACTATTTTGAACGATAAGATAGAAACTCTCGCCATAAAAAAAGTTTTTGGCGATCATGCCTATAAAGTGGCCATAAGTTCTACAAAGTCCATGACCGGCCACCTTTTGGGCGCTGCCGGAGGTGTTGAGGTTATCACTTGTTGTTTAGCCATGAAATATCACGTAGCTCCGCCTACCATTAATCTGGATCACAAGGACCCGGAATGTGATCTGGATTATATTCCTCATAAAGCCCGCGGCCAGAAGATAAGGGCAGCCATATCAAACGCGCTTGGGTTCGGTGGGCATAACGCGACAATAGCGGTGAAGGAATTTAAGGAATAATCTTCCGGTTATATGGAACAGACAATCACTCAAAAAATACTAGCGTCGCACTGCGGCAAAAAGTTTGTTAGCCCGGGAGAGTTTATTTGGGCTGAAGTAGATTTTACGCTTGGCAATGATATCACGGCTCCGATAGCAATAGACGAATTTGAAAAATTAGGTTTGGCGAAAGTCTTTGACCGCAGGAAGATCGCTCTTATCCCGGACCACTTTACGCCGGCCAAGGATATTAAAAGTGCCCGGCAGGCAAAGAAGTTGAGAGAGTTCGCGGCAAAGTATAAGATAGAACACTATTACGAAGTCGGCCGCATGGGCATTGAGCATGCGTTGCTGCCGCAAATGGGATTAGTCAAGGCAGGGGATCTGGTCATCGGGGCTGATTCTCATACGTGCACTTACGGCGCCTTAGGCGCTTTTTCAACGGGCGTCGGCTCTACGGATCTGGCGGCCGCCTGGGCAACCGGCCACGTATGGTTGAGGGTGCCTGAGACGATAAAATTTGTATATAACGGCAAGCTTCCAAAATGGGTCAGCGGCAAGGATATCATCCTTTATACCATCGGCGATATCGGCGTTGAAGGCGCGAATTATCGCGCCATGGAGTTTTCGGGAGAGGCTATCAGAAAACTTTCTATGGATGATAGGTTAGCCATGTGCAATATGGCTATTGAAGCAGGGGGCAAGTCAGGCATTGTTGAGCCCGACGGCGTGACATTTGAATACTTAGAAAGCACGACGAAGAAAAAGACGCCTAAAGCCTGGTCTGAATTAAAGAGCGACAAAGACGCTGTTTATTGTCAGGTCAGGAAATATGACGTTTCCAAGTGGGAGCCGGTCGTAGCTATGCCGCATCTACCCAGCAATATCAAGCCTGTCAGTAAAGTGGGTAAGATCAAAGTGGACCAGGTAGTTATCGGTTCTTGCACCAACGGCCGCATTTCTGACTTGAGGATATCAGCAAAAATATTAAAAGGTAAGAAAGTGGCTCCGCATGTGCGGTTGATCATTATCCCGGCTACCCAGGAGATATATCTTCAGGCAGCCAGGGAGGGTTTATTAGAGATCTTTATCAAAGCCGGAGGTGTTGTGTCAACGCCGACGTGCGGGCCGTGTTTGGGTGGCCATATGGGTATTTTAGCAGAAGGCGAGGCGTGCCTGGCCACTACAAACAGGAATTTTATGGGCCGCATGGGAGATAAAAATAGCCTGGTGTTCCTTTCAAGCCCGGCCGTAGCAGCGGCGAGCTCCCTGACAGGTTATATCACGCATCCAGAGGCTGTTCGTCTATGAAGATCATCAAAGGAAGAGCGCATAAATTCGGCAATGATGTAAATACCGATGATATCATTTCGGCGCGGTATTTGAATACCATTGATCCCAAGGAATTAGGGGCCCGCTGTATGGAGATCTTAGACCGTGATTTTTCAAAGAAGGTCCAGCCCGGGGATATCATCGTGGCAGGTAATAATTTCGGCTGCGGCTCATCGCGCGAACACGCGCCAATCGCGATAAAAGGCTGCGGTGTTGCACTAGTGATAGCAAAGAGTTTCGCTCGGATATTTTACAGGAACTCCATCAATATCGGTTTGCCGATCATCGAATTAGACAAAGCCGATGAGATAAGCCCGCAAGATGAGCTTGAAGCCGACCTTACCAGCGGCGAGATCAAGAATTTGACTACAGGCAAGACTTATCACGCCGCGCCCTTTGCGGAGTTTATTTCTTCCATCATAGAAAAAGGCGGGCTTATGAATTGGATAAAGGATAAAAATGCATAAGATAGCGGTGATACCGGGTGACGGCACAGGCCCTGAAGTCGTTGCCGAGGGCTTAAAAGTTATGGAGGCTGCGAGCAAGAAATTTAATTTTAAATATGAAACGCGCGAATTTGACTTTAGCGGTAAAAGGTATCTTAAAACCGGGAAGTTGGTCAGTGATAAAGACGTTGAAGAACTTAAGGAATATCACGCGATCTACCTTGGCGCGGTCGGTGACCCGGAAGTAAAGCCTGGCATTATAGAAACAGGAGTGTTGTTAAAATTAAGGTTTGCGCTTGATCAATACATTAATTTACGCCCGGTAAAGCTATATAATTCCGCATTTTGTCCTTTAAAGGATAAAAAACCGGAAGATATTGATTTTGTCGTTGTGCGCGAGAATAGCGAGGGCCTGTATAAGGGGTTAGGCGAGTTCAAAGATAAAGGCACTAAAGACGAAGTAGCTATACAGATCTCATATAATACAAGGGCTGGCGTTGAACGCTGTATTCGTTATGCTTTTGAGTTCACGCGTAAACGCAATAAGAAAAAGACGCTTACTCTTTGCGGCAAGACTAACGTGCTTACCTATGCATGGGACCTTTGGCAGAGGACGTTCAATGAGGTGGCTAAAGAATATCCGGATATTAAGACTGAATACGCCCATGTTGATGCTACGACGATGTGGTTTGTTAAAAATCCCGAGTGGTTTGATGTTATTGTGACGGATAATATGTTCGGAGATATTATCACTGATCTGGGCGCTATGATCCAGGGCGGCATGGGGATCGCAGCAGGCGGCAACATCAATCCGGATGGTGTGTCCATGTTTGAGCCTATAGGCGGTTCGGCTCCTAAGTATACAGGGAAAAATGTAATAAATCCTTTGGCTGCCATATGCGCCGCAGGCATGCTGCTTGAAAATATCGGCGAGGCAAAGGCCGCAAGGTACATTGAGGACGCGGTGATCAAGATCGTGCAAACCAAATTGAAGTCTCTTGCAGCCGGAAAAATGGGGTACTCTACGAGTGAGGTAGGGGATCTGGTAGTAAAACACCTGTAACAGATCCTCGTCATTCACTTACAAAATAAATTAAGGTATATGACGAGGATTAATTCGCAGACGCTTTGCTATGACTTATGTCTCTGCTTTCCATAAGTCATCTGCTCATTAAGGTAGGGGATCTGGTAGTAAAAAATTTATAGATTATGCGTAAAAAGTCAAAATATAATGTAGCGGTGGTCGGTGTAGGGGCTGTCGGGATTGAAATGCTCCGGGTTTTGAAACAGCGAAATTTCCCGATCGGGGATTTAAAGGTTCTGGCGCGTTCCAGCCGCGACATAAATGTGGATGGCGCAAATTATCATGTTGATGCTATTACCCCGGAAGCCTTTGAAGGCATAGACATAGCCCTTTTCGCGGGCACAGAAGGGGAGAAGGGCGCTGCTGTGACTTTTGCGGCGGAAGCGGTCAAGAGAGGCGCTGTGGTAATTGATAACGGCGCTGATTTTCGCATGGAACCTGACGTGCCGCTTGTTGTGCCTGAGGTCAATCCGAAAGATGTTAAAAAGGCCAAAAGAGGCATCATCGCCAATCCCAATTGTTCAACTATCCAGATGGTTGTAGCTTTAGCGCCGGTGCATAAGCTGTATAAGATAAAGCGCGTTATAGTTTCTACTTATCAGGCAGCATCCGGAGCAGGCAGCAAGGCGGTGGATGAGCTTTTTAGCCAGACTAAGGCCGCCATTGATAAAGAAGTTGCTATAAAATCTGAGGCTTTGCCTCAAAGGATTGCTTTTAATGTTTTTCCTCATATCGGTAGTTTTGCGGAAGACGACTATACTTCGGAAGAGTGGAAGATGGCCAAAGAAACGCAAAAGATCATGCGTGATAAGAAGATAAAAGTCACGGCCACGACGGTAAGGGTTCCTGTTAAGACAGGGCATAGTGAAGCCGTGTATATAGAGACAAGGAAGCCATTAGATATTGATGAGGTAAAGAGGGTTTTGGCTCAATCGCCAGGCATCAAAGTGGTTGATGACGTCAAGAATTCCGTTTATCCATTGCCAATAGACGCGGAGGGTAAGGATGATGTGTTTGTGGGGCGTATCCGAAAAGACCCAGACAATGAAAAGGGCATGTGGCTTTGGGTGGTTGCCGATAATCTGCGCAAAGGTGCCGCGACCAATGCTGTTCAGATAGCAGAATTACTGGTAAAAAGATAGGTGCAACCCCACACTGACATGTGGGGAATAAACCCTTGCCCCATACTCGCGTATGGGGTATTTTCTTGTCAATGCTATGCGTAATATTAAACTGACTATAGCGTACGACGGAACGGACTATCGCGGCTGGCAGTCGCAGGGTAGCCGCCATTCAAACACCGTTCAACAAACCATAGAAGAGGCCCTCCAGAAAATTTTTCTCAAAAAACCGCGTCTTATAGGCTCCGGCAGGACTGATGCCGGTGTTCATGCTCTTGCTCAGGTGGCCCATTTCAAGATAGACTCGCCGATGAAGCTGGATAAGATAATGTCGGCCTTAAACGGAGTATTGCCGCAGGATATCGCGGTTTTAAAAGTTGAAGAAATGCCTTTAGGCTTTCACGCCCGTTTTGATACGCGGTCTAAGACGTATATCTATTGCATTTTTCCGTCTACGGCAAAGACGCCGTTTGTTTCTTCTTTTGCATGGTGCGTCAGGCATCTTCTAGACTTACAGTTGATGCGTAGGGAGGCAAAGTGTCTTTTGGGAAAGCATAATTTTAAGTCTTTTCAGGCGTCAGAAAAGGCAAAACGGAGTTCGGTGACTACTATCAATCGTATAGATATCAAAAGGGTGAAAAACAGCAAAGGCCTGCCTATTTCAAGGGGGCTGGAACTGGTCACGATTGAGTTAGAGGCAAGCGGTTTTCTGCGTAACATGGTGCGCAATATAGTAGGTACTCTGATAGACTTGGGTTCAGGCAGGTTAAAGAAAGGTGACCTCGCTAAGATCTTAAAGAAACAAGACAGAAAGTCCGCAGGCCGCTGCGCGCCTTCCTGCGGGCTTTATCTGGCGGATGTTGTCTATGAAAAATAGAAGTTCAGGCTGGGATCTTTACTCATATTTGATCTTTGCGGTGGTTGTTATCTTGCAGATATCAAACTGGCATAAACTACCGCTTTTTTTAGATTGCTATTATCACCTTTCAGTAATGAGGGGTTTTGCCGATGCCGGAGGATGGGTCGGCGTGTCATTCTGGGATTACGCCCCTGTAGGCCGGCCGCATCTGTATCCGCCCTTATTTCACATTTTGGAATTGATAGTGTTCAAATGCGGGGCAAGCCCCATCTTGGTAGCGAAGATATTTGACCTTTCTATTTATCCGTTGTTCCTATTATGTTTATGGTTCGTCATAAGAAGTATTTACTCTAAAGAAACGGCATTTTTTAGCCTGCTTTTGTCTGTTTCTTCGTATCCGCTTTATCTATCCCTTGTGAACAATATACCGTTCACCATTGCTTTTATTTTTGGATTTCTGTCGTTCTATTTTATAAAAAAGAAGAAGATCCTCAACGCTGTTTTGGTCCTATCACTTTCTTTGTATACCCACAGCCTGATGTCGTCCCTTATGGTTCTTTCTCTAATGTTATATGGTTTTTTCTTAAGTGATGATAGAAAGACCTGTCTTTGGGTGATATTTTGGGCTTACCTCTCGGCTTCGCCCCTTATCTACCACCAGTTAAAATACCTGGCGTTTATACATCCGTTAAGAGTGATGGAGTTTTACTACGCACAGATAAATCCTGTCTTTTATGTTTTGGCTGTTTTCGGCATGCTCCTTGCGCTAAAAAAGAGAGGAGCGCATATCTTTTTTGTGGCCTTGAGTATAGTGATGCTTGTCCTGCTTTTTACGAATCGCGACAGGTTTTTTTCAGGGCACGGCCTTATACCGGTTATTTTTTTTGCAGCTTTCTGCCTTGAGCATTTTTGGAAAAGGGTTTCTGCTAAGCAAAACAGGCGCGGCTTGTACTTTCGCGGCCAAAAGCTGCGGCCTTCAGGCCGCGGATGGGTTTGGCCGCTCAAGTATTTCGCTAAAATGGAAATCTCGGGCTTTAGCCCGGGAGGGGCTCAATATTTTTTCTGGGCAGCTGTTATGTTCGTGTTTTTTGTGCTCACGCCCCTTGTGATCATTTCGCCTCTTAAAAAATTCCCTGTTTTTCTTTGCGGTTCCTGGATCGCGCCTGCCAGTGATTCAACAGAAGGTATCTACGCGGAAAAAGGAGGGACTTTTTACTATCCCGGGCTGATAGACGAAGCCGTGCGCACAGTCCAACAAAATTCAAGCCAAGACGATATCCTATTTTCTAACTATAATTACGGCGGCGGCATCATTTCCGCGCTTTCGCACAGAGCTACTTCGGGCGCTATGTTGTTGGAAGTCCTGCCTTTTCAAGACCTTGATGCCCTCAAGGCAGCGCGTTTTGTGCTTTGGTTTAAAGACCCAGGCGGAATATTCCCTCAGGAATTATCGGACGCAATCAGGCATTATGGCCTTAAAAAAGTAGCTGAAACACAGCTGGTCTATCTCTACGCCAACGAAGGCAGCACATTTAAGAAGAAGGTTGTCCGAGCCCGAGTGCCTTTTGGAGTCTGTGTTCTTATCTTGGCGGGGATATTTTTTGCCATTGTTTTTGACGGCAAAAACCTGTTTTTAAAGAAAAATAAGTTGACACGGGCTTGAGGATATGTTATATTTTATGCCTTATGAAAACTTTCGTAGCAAGTAAGAAGAATACGGACCCAGCCAATAAAGATTGGTTCCTCGTAGACGCAAGAGGCAAGATATTGGGCCGGTTAGCAGCTAAGATAGCCACAGTGATCCGCGGCAAGCATAAGGCGACCTATACGCCTCATGTTGATGTGGGAGACCGAGTGGTTGTCATAAACGCCGAAAAGATAAGGGTAACAGGGAATAAACTTAAAGAGAAGATGTATTTGAAGTATTCTGGGTATCCGGGCGGCTTAAAAAAGACTTCCCTTGAGGTTATGCTTAAGACAAAGCCCACAGAGGTTTTAAAGGCGGCAGTGCGTAAGATGTTGCCGGCCAATCCATTATCGCGCGATATGATCAAGAAACTTGATATTTTCGCGGGCGAATCACACCCGTATAAAAAAATAGAATTTAAGCAATTAGAGGTCTAAAAAAATGGCAGAAGTTACAAAATATAAAGCAACCGGAAGGCGTAAAGAAGCCGCGGCCAGAGTGCGATTGGCTCACGGGCAGGGAAAGATGGTCGTTAACAAGCTCCCCTATGAAAAGTATTTTTTAAGAGAGACGGACCGCATTATCATTAATCAGCCGTTTGTGGCTACTAATACGGTCAATAAGTTTGATGTCCAGGCTTTGGTTGACGGCGGCGGATTAACGGGACAGGCAGGAGCTTTGAGGCATGGTATATCCAGGGCGCTTTCCTCTATTGATACGGAATTTAAGGTAGTTTTAAGGAAGGGCGGATATTTGACGCGTGACCCGAGGACCAAAGAGCGCAAGAAATATGGCCAGAAGGGCGCCCGCAAACGCTTCCAGTGGACGAAGAGATGAGGATGAGTTTATAGTTGATAGCATATAGGATAAAGTCAAAACCGCCGAGTCTCCTCGGCGGTTTTATTTTGCGACGAAAACCCTTGACGAGAACGCTTTTTTATTTTAACATAGTGAGACGACAAAACATTACATCCTCGGCGGTAAAATGAAGGAGTCTAAGATATGCTAAAGGTCGGTATCATAGGAGCCAGAGGTTATACGGGTGAGGAACTCATTAGGTTGCTATTAAAGCATCCTGACGTGCGCTTGACATATCTTGCTGCGACGCTGGATAAGGCTATGCCGATAGACGAGGTATTCCCGTCTTTAAAGGGCTTAACAAACCTCAAATGCGAGAATTTTTCTTATTCCAGAGCCTCAGAAAAGTGCGACCTTCTGTTTCTCGCGCTGCCTCATACAGTTTCTATGGAAGTCGTGCCTAAATTGGCCAAGATGGGCAAGAAGATCATAGATCTGAGCGCGGACTATCGGCTCAAGAATTACGGGGTATATAAGCAATGGTATCATAAGGCGCACAAGGACAAAAAAAATCTGAAAAAATTCGTTTATGGCCTGCCTGAATTATACCGAGAGAAGATCAAGAAGTCGGATTTCGTGGCCAATCCCGGATGTTATCCTACGGCGTCCATTTTAGGGATAGTGCCCGCGCTTGTCTCGGGCCTGGCTGACGCAGATGGCATTATCATTGATGCCAAGTCAGGCGTTTCCGGAGCCGGCAAGAAAACGACTTTGGATTTTTCTTTTTGTGAGCTAAACGGGAATTTCAAAGGTTATAAATTCAACGTCCATCAGCATTCTCCGGAGATAAACCAGGAGTTATCCAAGGTATCTTTATCCAAAGTTAATGTCGTATTTTGCCCGCATCTCTTGCCTGTGAAGTGCGGGATATATGCGACGATCTATATCCGTCTTAAAAGTCATGTTTCAACTGACAAGATAGCGGATATCTACAAAAAATTCTATAAACTGGAGACATTCATAAGGGTTAGGGCATTAGGTAGTCTTCCTGAGTTGAAAGACGTTGTTGGTACTAATTACTGCGACATAGGGCTTGTTTGCGATGAGGCGCGAAAGCTACTTATCGTGACTTCCGTTATTGACAATCTGATCAAGGGCGCATCCGGACAGGCTGTGCAGAATATGAATATTATGTGCGGTTTTAATGAAAGGACAGCTTTGTCATGAGCCTGCAGTTTGATTCCGGTATCCTCCCTTTGGGATTTAAGGCCAGCGGAATTTCAGCAAAAATAAAAAAGAGCGGCAAAAAGGACCTGGCGCTTTTTTACTCGTTGCGGCCATGTGTTGCGGCCGGCCTGTTTACATCTAACCGCATACAGGCTGCACCGCTTGAGATCAGCCGACGGCATCTAACTAAGGGTAGCCTTAAGGCTGTTGTTGTCAATAGCGGTAATGCCAATTGCATGACCGGCAAACAGGGATTACTTGATGCCATAACCACAACACAGCTTGTTGCCAGGAGCCTATCAATTGACGCGGGACAAGTTTTAGTATCTTCTACGGGCATCATCGGAAAGTTTCTTCCTATGGAAAAGATAAGGGCAGCGGTTCCGGTTTTAGCTAAGAAGCTTTCTTACAAGGGGTTATCCGATGCCGCTTCTGCTATTCTGACAACGGATACTTTCCGAAAAGAGGTTTCAAAGATATTCCGGATAGGGCACAAGAGGGTTATTATTTCAGGTATCGCTAAAGGCGCAGGTATGATAGCGCCTCAAATGAAAACCTGCCTGCCGGCAGGCAGGCACGCGACTATGCTCGCTTATATTTTTACGGACGCCTCTGTTACAGGGAAAGTCTTAAAGAAAGCGCTCAGAGACGCGGTTGGAGTTTCTTTTAACGCTATTACTATAGACGGCTGTATGAGCACCAACGATACTGTTGTCGCTATGGCTAACGGCGCATCCGATAGCGCGCTTATTAAAAGCGGCACTGCTGTAGAGGCTGTTTTTTGTCTTGCTCTTAAAGAAGTCTGCCTGGCATTGGCTAAGATGATCGTGCGCGATGCTGAGGGAGCGACGAAATTCATTGAGATACGTGTCAAGGGTGCTTCTAACTATTCTTCGGCAAAGCAGCTTGCGTTTAGCGTAGCTAATTCCAATCTTTTTAAGTGCGCGATGTTCGGCTCTGACCCTAATTGGGGTAGGATCGCAGCTGCGTTAGGCTCTATCCCGTCGGCCTTAAAAGCTGAGAAGTTGGATATTAATTTGAATAAAAAGTTTGTTTTTAAAAACGGCAAACCCGTTCCTGTTAAGAATAATGATTTTTTACGGGGTAGTAACGTGCGGGTAGACATTGACCTGCATGTAGGAAGAGCAGAGGCTTGCGTTTATACGTCGGACCTATCTTACGGGTATGTGAGAATTAACGCGGATTATAATTGAATGAGGACATACTTTACATAAACGAAAGTTTATGTAAAGTATGTGTCCGAATTCATCCTTGACATTTTCATCGATGTATTGTCAAGGTGAATGTCAAGGATCTTCATCAAAAGAAGGACAAAATAATGGATGAAGCTATAAAAAAGGCTGATGTCTTAATAGAAGCCCTCCCATACATAAGAGAGTTTCGCAAGAAAGTCTTTGTCATTAAGTATGGCGGAAGTATTTTAAGCGAGGATTCTATCCGCAAGGGCGTTCTGGAAGACCTGGTTTTTTTAAGTTTTATGGGTATAAAGACCGTCCTCGTGCATGGAGGCGGGCCTAATATATCCGAGAAGTTAAAGAAGCTCGGCAAAAAGACGGAGTTCGTTGACGGCATGAGGGTAACTGATGCCCAAACGCTCGTCGTGGTGGAAGAGGAACTGAATCAATTGAATAAATTGCTTGTTAACGATATAAAAAAAATAGGAGGCATGGCAGTCGGGCTTAGCGGCAAAGACCATAGCATCATCAGATCAAAAAAGTTGGACGGCCCGCTGGATCTGGGATTTGTGGGAGTTGTTTCCCAAGTCAATAAAGAATTGATAGAAAAAGAATTAAAAGCAAGCTCCATAGTCGTTATCTCTCCCATGGGCGTTGATGATAAAAAAATAGTCTACAATATAAATGCGGACGAGGCGGCATCGCATATCGCGGCGGTTTTTGAAGCCGAGAAGTTCGTTTTGTTGACGAATGTGCGGGGTGTCATGAGGGATCCTGAGAATCCGGAATCTCTTATAGGCAGCTTACGTGTGGACGATATAAATACGCTCATAGATCAAAATGTGATCCAGTCCGGGATGATACCTAAGGTGAATGCCTGTCTTGACGCTTTAAAGGGTAATGTTAAAAAGACCCATATCATAGACGCGCGCATCCCACACGCACTTCTGCTTGAGATCTTCACGGACCAGGGTGTTGGGACGGAAATAGTAAAATGACTAAAGAAGAGATATTTCAATCTTACAAAGACTATATTATGCCGACGTACACGAAGATGCCGTATATCTTCGTTAAAGGCAAAGGCATGAAGCTTTGCGATATAGACGGCAAAGAATACCTGGATTTTTTCCCGGGGTGGGGAGTAGGCAACGTCGGCCATTGTCATCCGGCTGTAATGTGCGCGGTGCGGGACCAGGTGTCAAAGCTAATTCACTTGCCTAATAACTATTACCATCCGGCTCAGGCTAAGCTTGCTTCGGAAATAATCCGCCTGTCTTTTCCGGGAAAGGTATTTTTCTCTAACTCGGGCGCTGAGGCGAATGAGGCGGCTATCAAGCTGGCGCGGGCATTTGGTTCAAAGGATGAGCCCCAGCCGCGGTATGAGATCATTACTTTTGAAAACGCGTTTCATGGACGGACTTTAGCTACTATAACAGCCACCGGCCAGAAGAAATATAGCCGGGGTTTTGAACCGCTGGTAGAGGGATTTAAGACCAATCTGCCCATGAATGATTTTAGCGCTTTAGAGAAAGCGGTGACGCAAAATTCCGTTGCTATTCTTATGGAGGTCGTCCAAGGCGAAGGCGGCATCCAGGTCGCAGGCGTTGATTTTACGCGCAAGGTAAGAAAGTTATGCGATGAGCGTAAGATGTTATTGATCATTGATGAGGTCCAGACGGGCATGGGCCGGACGGCTAAGATGTTCGGATTCCAGCATTATGGTATCACCCCCGATATCATGACGCTTGCTAAATCATTAGGCGGCGGCTTACCCATAGGGTGTATGGTCGCGAAAACTGAGATAGCCGATATTTTACAGCCCGGCATGCACGCGTCTACTTTTGGAGGCAGTCCCTTAGTCTGCAAGGCTGCTTTGGGCGTATTGAAGGCGATAGTGAAAGACAAGATGCTAAGCAACGCATCTAAGATGTCGCCGTATATTTTTGAGAAGCTGGATGCTCTAAAGAAGAAATATAAAGTGATAAGGGAGGTCCGCGGGTTGGGGCTTATGATAGGCATTGAGCTTGATATTAAAGGAAAAGAAGTAGTTGAACTTTGTCTTAAGCGCGGGCTCTTGATCAATTGCACGCACGATACGATCCTGCGGCTTATGCCGGCGTTGAACGTTACTAAACGTCAGATAGACGCAGCTATAAGAATTCTGGATATTGTTTTAGAGGAGACGAATCATGCCGGTTAAAAAAGATTTTCTTTCAATCTCGGATCTTTCTTTTGAAGACATCCATGGGATATTCAAAAGGACAGAAGAACTTAAAAAGAACAAGTTTCAGGATAGTTTTAAGAATAAGGCAGTAGGCCTTATTTTTCAGAAGCCGTCTTTGAGGACACGCGTCTCTTTTCAGGTCGGCGTCTGGCAGTTGGGCGGCCAGTGTATGTCTTTGTCTCCTGCGGAAGTAAATATAGGCGTCCGTGAGACCATTAAAGACGCGGCTTTGACGTTATCACGCTACCTTGATCTTATCGTGGCCCGCGTCTTCAAACACAGGGAAGTAGAAGAACTGGCGCAGTATTCGCTGGTGCCTGTCATCAACGGATTAAGCGATCTTTTCCATCCGTGCCAGGCGTTAGCCGATATCTTTACGCTGAAAGAAAAACGCGGTGAACTAAAAGGCCTGACGTTGAGTTATATCGGAGACGGCAATAACGTATGTAATTCATTACTGCAGATAACGAGTATCTTAGGTATCAATATGAAAGTGGCATCGCCTAAAGGCTTTGCGCCTGACAGGGATATTCTGCATCTATCGCATATCCAGGCCGCAAAGACAGGGGCGCGTGTTTCAGTAACGCTTGATCCCAAAGAAGCGGCAAGCAATGCCGATGTTTTGTATACTGATGCCTGGGCTAGCATGGGCCAGGAGAAGGAAGCAGCCAGACGCTCTAGGATCTTCAAGAAATACCAGATAAATTCGGACCTGGTAGCTTTAGCTAAAAAGAATGTGTTGATCATGCATTGTCTGCCTGCGCACAGAGGTATGGAGATATCCGACGACGTGATGGACAGCCCTAACTCAGTCGTTTTTGATGAGGCAGAGAACAGGCTGCATGTGCAGAAGGCGATAATGCTTAAGTTGATCGGAAAGTGAGAGAATTGTGAAGAAAGTCGTATTAGCATATTCAGGCGGCCTGGATACGTCCTGCGCCATCAAATGGCTTAAAGATAAAGGTTATGAAGTCATTGCTTACATCGGTGATGTAGGCCAGGGCGAAGATTTCGCGCAAGTTGAAAAAAGGGCCTTAAAGACCGGGGCCAAAAGAGTCTATGTTGGTGATCTGAAACAGGAGTTTATTAGTGACTATATCCTTCCTACGCTACAGGCTAATGCAGCTTATGAGGGTAAGTATCTACTGGCTACGGCATTGACTCGGCCACTGATCGCACGGCATTTAGTAGAAGTGGCTCACCTGGAAAAAGCGACGGCCATAGGCCATGGCTGCACAGGTAAAGGCAATGACCAGGTGCGTTTTGAAGTGACGGCCCATATTCTGGATCCAAAGCTTGAAATAGTAGCGCCTGTCCGGGAGTGGGAGTTTAAATCAAGAGAGGAAGAGATAGATTATGCCAAGCGGAACAATATCCCTTTAAATGTCACTAAGAAAAAGGTTTACAGTATAGATAAGAATCTTTGGGGCATAAGCATTGAATGCGGCGTATTGGAAGACCCATATCACGAGCCGCCAAAGGACGCTTATCAGATGACAGTGGCACCCGAGGACGCGCCTTCAAAACCTACTTATATTGAGATAGGCTTTGATAAGGGTGTTCCGGTTTCGGTCAACGGAAAAAAGATGGAATTGCAGGCTCTTATCCGGCGACTGCATGAAGCCGGTGGCAAAAACGGCGTCGGCAGGGTGGACATGGTTGAGAACAGGCTCGTGGGTATTAAGTCGCGCGAGATCTATGAATTTCCTGCGGCGACGTGCCTTTATGCTGCTCACAGGGATTTAGAGAGCTTAGTATTAGACAGGGAGCTTATGCATTTCAAACAGTCCCTGGAACAAAAATACGCGGAGCTCGTTTATTACGGCTTATGGTTCTCCGAGCTAAAGAGATCCATGGATGCTTTTATCAAAGAGACTCAAAAGAACGTGGCAGGGACAGTGCGTCTAAAACTCTATAAAGGTAATTGTATCGTGGTGGGTAGAAAATCTCCGAAGTCTTTATATAAGGAGTCGTTGGCCACATATACCGAGAAAGATAAATTTGACCAAAAGCTAGCTGAAGGTTTTATACGGCTTTGGGGATTACCTTTTCAAATGAGGCCATAACTTATGGAGCGAAAGAGAACATAAGTTATAGGGCCGAATTTGACCCTTGGCATTTACCATGATGCATTTATTAGGTAAATGGCGAGGGTCAATAAATTAAATCGAGGGGAAAATGGCTAAAAAACTTTGGGGTGGCCGGTTCGCTAAAAAGACGCATCCGCTTCTTGAAAAGTTTGGTTCGTCTATATCAACGGATCATTGTCTGGCTGAGTGTGATCTCGTGGGGTCTTTTTTGCACATCTATGTCTTGTATGGCGCCAAGCTTATTTCAAAGGCTGATTTTTCAGCGCTTAAGATGGGGATCAAGTCTTTGCTTTCAGATGTACAAAAGGGGAGATTTAAATATGACGCATCCAGTGAAGACATCCATACGTGCCTGCAGAATGCGCTTGAAAAAAAGTTAGGCTCGGTGGTTGATAAACTGCAGACTGCCCGCTCAAGGAATGACCAGGTCGTCTTTGACGCTAAGGCTTATTGCATGCAGGAGGCCCTTGCGCTGCACAGAACTCTTTCCGAGCTTAATAAGAGCCTGAAAGATCTTAGGTCTCAATATCCGTCTTTAGTCATTCCGGGTTATACGCACATGCAGCACGCGCAGCCTGTTTATTTTAGGGATCATATAGGCGCATATGAGGCTATGTTTGTTGAAGACGCGGCTCGGCTTGAGTGTTTTGTGGGCCGGCTGGAGTTAACTCTGGGTTCAGGCGCTTTGGCCGGAACACCTATAGCGGCCTCTATCTATAAAGCAGAGATAAAAAAGGCGTTAAAAGAATTAAAGATAGATGACGCTACTTTTGAGGTGCTACCTCCTAAGAACAGCCTCGTTACTGTGGCTGATCGCGATTTTGTTATTGAGGCCTTATCAATTTTAGCTATAGTTGGCATGCATATTTCCCGCCTTGCGGAAGACCTTATTCTTTGGTCCACAAAGGAGTTTGATTTTATAGAGATAGGCGATGAATTTTGCACGGGCAGCTCGCTCATGCCGCAGAAGAAAAATCCCGATGCCTTAGAGTTGATGCGGGGCGCGTGTGGTATCTTATACGGGAACCTTGTCGCCGTCCTAACTACGATGAAGGGGTTACCAATGTCGTATAACAGGGATATGCAATGGGATAAGCAGCCGCTTTTTTCTTCGCTTGATATAGTCCGATATGAAGTCAATATTCTTTGCCCTCTTTTAAAGTCCATAAGGATAAAGAAGGCAAGCGTAGATAAACAACTTCAGGACGAATCGCTTTATGCCACTGATCTGGCGTATCACCTTGTAACTCAAGGCGTGCCGTTTAAGGCAGCGCACGAAAGCGTGGGCAAGCTTATACGATTCTCTTTATCAATGAATAAAAAGATCAAAGATATGAGCGATGGAGAATTGAAACAATTTTCCACGCACTTTGATAAAAAAGAAGTATTGAAAAGATTGGACCCTGTTTTTTCAGTTTCTTCTAAAAAGTCTGTAAAAAGATAGGTATTTCCGCCACTAAAACATTGGAGGATGTCGCTAAATAAGATATTTAGGAGCTCCAAATGCACGATTTTAGATACCGGGATAATGAGCTTTATTGCGAAAATGTTCGTATTGAGGATATAGCTTTAAAGTTCTCAACGCCTCTCTATGTCTACAGCTATAAAACTCTCATAGGCCACTATCTTAAATTAAAGAGGGCTTTTGCCTCTATTGATCCTTTGATATGTTTTTCCGTCAAATCAAACTCAAATCTTTCGTTATTAAAAGCCCTGACGGATAAAGGTGCTGGCCTTGATATCGTATCCGGAGGTGAGCTTTATCGCGCTCAAAAGATAAAAGCTAACCCAAAAAAAATAGTGTATGCAAGCGTAGGCAAGACCAGAGAAGAGATGGAGGCCGCTATAAGATATGGCATTTTATTTTTCAACGTTGAATCACTTCAGGAGCTTGGCCTGCTAAGCGAGGTAGCGTGCTGTTTAAAAAAAGACGTGCGCGTCTGCGTGCGCATCAATCCTAATGTAGACCCGCACACGCACCGTTATATTGCGACAGGCACTGTGGAGACCAAATTCGGGGTTGATTTTGATACGGCGCGCATAATCTTTTTAAATAAAGAAAATTTCAAAAGGGTCCATATTTTAGGTTTGCACGTCCACATTGGTTCACAAATAACTCAGGTCGCTCCTTTTTTGGCAGCGTTGCGCAGGGTAATTTATTTTATTAACGTATTAAAAAAGATGGGTGTCAGTTTGGAGTGGTTAAACATCGGAGGCGGGCTCGGTATTATTTATAAAGAAGAAAAATCTCAGACTGCCGAGGAATTTGCTTCGCGCGTCGTGCCTTTATTGAGAAAGGCCGGATTAAAAATTATTTTAGAGCCGGGCCGTTTTATCGTAGGCTCAGCCGGTATTTTGGTGACGCGCGTCATTTACGTCAAAGACTCGCCCGTAAAAAGATTCGTTGTGGTAGACGCCGGGATGAACGATCTGATAAGGCCTTCTCTGTATGGGGCTTATCATGAAGTGCAGCTTTTGAAGAGGGGCGCTATCGCGATGCATGGCGCTTTAAAAAGATCCGATGTTGTCGGCCCTATTTGCGAAAGCGGGGATTTTTTGGCTAAGGACAGGGACCTGCCCGTTTTAGAACCCGGCACATTTTTAGCTTGTATGGGAGCAGGGGCATACGGTTTTTCCATGGCGTCTAATTATAATTCAAGGCGCAGGGCTGCTGAAGTTCTGGTCAAGGGCAAAAAATTTTATTTGATCCGCCAACGGGAAAAATTGAGCGACCTCATTAAGTCAGAAAGAGTCGTCAGGTTATGAAACACTTAAAGATCACAAAAATGCAGGGCTCGGGGAACGATTTTGTCGTCGTTGAGAGCCGTCAGTCATCACTCATCAGCCGCCAGTTAATTATAAAGATGTGCGACCGTAAATACGGCATAGGCGCAGACGGAGTGCTGTTGTTGGAAAAAACCAATAAGGCGGATATACGCATGAGGATCTTTAACGCGGACGGCTCAGAGGCAGAAATGTGCGGGAATGGCGCAAGGTGCGCTGCCCTGTATGTCAGCCATGGGTTTTCAACTTCAGGCCGCAAAAAAAGAGTAACCATAGAGACAAAGGCAGGGATATTAGAAGCTTTTGTCAAAGGGGAGATAATCAAGCTGAAGATGACCGACCCTCTTGACGTGAAATTGGGCATGAAAATCCACGCGGGAGGGAAAGAATGTGAGGTTGATTATATAAATACCGGTGTGCCTCACGCGGTTGTCAAGGTAGCAGACTTATCAAGGATCAATGTTAGGGCAATGGGCCGGGCCATCAGGCGCCACGAGATCTTTGGGCCGGCTGGAACGAATGTTGATTTTATAAAAGTCACGGACACAGATCATATTTTGGTGAGGACCTATGAGCGTGGGGTTGAAGATGAGACATTGGCCTGCGGCACAGGTTCAGTGGCCTCCGCGATCGTCGCGGTATTAGGGAGCGGCGGTGAATCAATGGATAATCCCGGCGCGTCGCATAAGGTTTCTGTAAAGACGAAGAGCTCAGAGTCGCTCAATGTTTATTTTAAGATATCTAAAAAGAAGATAACGGATGTTTGGCTTGAAGGTAAAGCGCAAATTGTGTTTACGGGTAGTTATCCCATCTAAGGAGCAGATCATGTTTAAAGGGTGCATCGTAGCGATAGTGACGCCGTTCACTAAAAAAGGCGACGTTGATGAGAGCACATTAATAAAATTAGTAGAGTTCCATATAAAAAACGGCACCGACGGTATCGTGCCATGCGGCACGACCGGTGAATCGGCGACGCTAAATTATGAAGAGCATGAGCGCGTCATTGAGATCTGTATCAAGGCTTCAGACAAAAGGGTGCCTATAATAGCCGGCACAGGCTCTAATTCTACCCAGGAAGCTATTGAGATGAGCCTGTATGCGAAAAAGGCGGGAGCTGACGGCCTCCTTTTGGTGTCGCCGTATTACAACAGGCCGACGCAAAAAGGATTGTATCTTCATTTTAAAGCTATAGCCGATAAAGTGGACCTGCCTATCATTCTTTACAATATCGCTTCACGCACAGGCGTGAATATTGAGCCTGAGACTATAGCGAGATTAGCCGCTGATTGCAAAAATATAGTGTCAGTTAAAGAAGCGAGCGGTTCTCTGGACCAGATGTCGCGTATCATAGCACTTTGCGGGAAAAAAATGACTATGCTTTCCGGGGACGATTCATTGACGCTCCCGCTTATGGCTATTGGCGGGGAAGGGATCATTTCAGTTGTGGCCAATATCATACCAAAAGACGTTAAGGCAATGGTGACGGCGTTTAATGAGGGCGATATACGCCAAGCTCGTCGGCTGCATTATAAGATGTTACCTCTTATTAAAGCGGTTTTCATTGAGACCAATCCTATACCTGTGAAAACGGCGATGGGGTTGATGGGGCTTTGTGAACCGTCATTGAGGCTTCCGATGTGCGAGATGATGCCTGAGAATTTAGCAAAGCTAAAAATTGCCATGAAAGAGTATGGTTTATTATGATCAAACTAGGTGTTAGCGGCGCGTTAGGGAAGATGGGCGCAAGTATCTTGTCTTTGGCTGCGCAGGACAAAGATTTCAAGGTTATTTTAGCTCTGGAGCGTTTGAGCCATCCGCAGATAGGCGAGAAAGCCGTTGATGTAGAAGTCGTCAGCGATCACGAGATGATCAAGGATGTTGATGTTCTCGTTGATTTTACCGCGCCGGAGGCAACCCTTATTAATATAGAATATTGCCTCAAGTTCAAAAAAGCCGTTGTTGTAGGCACAACGGGTTTTCTACAGGAACAAAAAGACCGCATCAATGCAGCTTCTAAAAAAATACCGATCGTCTTTTCACCTAACATGTCTATCGGAGTCAATCTTCTTTTCCAGCTTGTGCGCGAGGCAGCAGTTCAGCTACCTTCAGAATATAAGATTAATATGACTGAAGCCCATCATGTCCATAAGAAAGACGCGCCTTCAGGCACTGCTAAATTCCTGGCTCAGATCGTCCGAGAGGAGCGCGGGGATGTTGATGTTGATATTAAATCTATCCGTGAGGGCGAGATCGTAGGAGACCACGAAGTCGTATTTGAAAGCCCATGGGATACGCTTGTTTTGCGCCACTGCGCAAAAACACGCGATATTTTTGCCAAAGGCGCTTTGGAGGCTGCGAAGTTCATCGTAAAAAAGAAAACAGGCCTTTTCGGAATGGCGGATGTTTTGAAGGAGATGAAATGAACATCGCAATATCCAAGAAATTAGAGAGCCTGCCGCCTTATCTATTCGCTCAGATAGACGCAGCAAAAAGGAAGGCAAGGCAGGAAGGCAGGAATATTATAGATATAGGTGTTGGCGATCCGGATATGCCGACGCCTTCTTTTGTAATAGAAAAGCTATACGAGGCATCCAAAGACCCAAAGAACCACCGCTACGCGCTTGACCAGGGGAGCCTTGAGTTAAGGCAGGCAATAGCCGATTGGTATAAACAGCGGTTTAATGTTAGCCTGGATCCGGAAAAAGAGGTTCTTCCTTTGATAGGGTCAAAAGAAGGCATTGCGCACCTGCCTGTCGCGTTAATTGATAAAGGAGATGTGGTACTTGTGCCTGACCCGGGTTATCCGCCCTACAGGAATGCAACTATTTTGGCAGATGGAAAACCTCAAAGTATGGCTTTGAGGCAGAGCAATGGTTTCTTGCCTGATCTGGACGGGATCTCTGCGAAAGTCGCCGAAAAGGCAAGGCTTATGTTCCTGAATTTCCCGAATAACCCGACGGCCGCGACCGCCGATAAAGGATTCTTTGAAAAAGCCGTTGCTTTTGCGTCTAAATTTAACATTGTCGTAGCACATGATGCCGCATATTCGGAAATTGCTTTTGACGGTTATAAACCGCCGAGTTTTCTGGAACTTCCCGGCTCAAAAGATGTCGGAGTTGAATTCCATTCTTTATCAAAGACCTTTAATATGACCGGCTGGAGGATAGGTTGGGCTTGCGGCAATGAACATGTGATAGCCGCGCTTGCCAAAGTCAAGTCCAACATTGATTCCGGTATTTTTCAGGCCATCCAGATAGCAGGCATCGCTGCGTTGAAAGAGGGCGCATCCGTAATTGAGCAGAACAATAAAATTTACGCGGAACGCCTCCAGGTGTTTGTTGACGGCCTCAGGTCCTTAGGATGGAAGGTTGATAAACCCAAAGCCTCTTTTTATGTCTGGGCAAAACTGCCGCGTAAAGTCAAATCGTCCATTGGCTTCGCTCAAATACTTTTAGACAGGGCTAATATCGTAGCAACGCCCGGTGTCGGATTCGGTAAATACGGCGAAGGGTATGTGCGTTTCGCGATGACAGTCGATAAAGAAATGCTTAAAGAAGCCGTTGGGAGAATGAAGGTTTATCTGGTAGATATACTTTAAGAAGTGCCTGAAAGGGTTGGTAATGGATTTTTGGGATGATATTTTGGATGCTTTGGCTAAATTCCCAGGTTTTTTAAGAAGGTTCTCTAAAAAGCAAAAGGAGGTATTAATTATGAATACATTAAAATCGGTAGTCGGTATTTTTATTCTGTTTTTATTTATTTCGAGCTTTGGTTGGGTTAATGTTCATCCGACACAAGTGGCGGTTGAGATCAATAAAGTGGCTCACAAGGTTTCTGATACGCCCAAAGGTGTCGGGTATCATTTTTTTAACCGCTGGATAACGGACATGGTTGTTTATAAAATTGCAGCCAGGGCGTTTCCCGGTGATACGGAAGGCAATGAGAACACAAAGAAGTATAACCTTGAGCTAAAAACAAATGACGGACAGAACATTTCGGTTGACTTAACTGTTATTTACGCGCTCAAGGCAAAGGAAGTTCCTCTATTGCATCAGGTGATAGGGCAGAACTTTGAAGACCAAATCTTATTGCCTCAAATACGCTCTGAAGCAAGGTTGGCAATTGGTGGTTATTCGGCAGAAGAGATCTATCAGGGCAAAGTGCGTGAGGAAATACAGCAAATGCTTAAGGATAAACTAACTAAATCGCTTGAACAATATCCTGCTATTCAAATACATGATGCTTTGATAAGGCATTTCCAGTTTAGCCAGGCATTTGAAAGCGCGATTGAACAAAAGAAGTTAGCTGCTCAAGGCGTAGAGATCAATAAAAATAAGGCATTGTCACAAGAACAAGAAGCATTAAGAGTTGAGGCAGAAGCTCGTGGTAATAAATTAAGGGTTGTCCAGGAAGCTGAAGGCCGTGCCCAGTCAGCAAAGATAGAAGCTGATGCGAGACAATATCAGTTAGAAGCAGAAGCAAAGGGTAATTTAGCTATTTATAAAGCGGACGCTGAAGGTAAAAGGCTGCAAGCGGAAGCTTTGGGCGGCGGTCAAAATGTTGTGGCTTTAAAAGTGGCGGAAAAGATCTCAGATAAGCTTCAGATCTATGCGTATCCTGTGGGAGAACATTCCAGTTCAGTTATGGATGTTTCAGGGTTATTCGGAGATATGTTTAAGAAGAAATGAAGCCCCTGCGGCAAGCCGCAGGATAAATTTAAGGTTTTTATACTTTGCTTCAGTCCCTACGCCTCATCCTTGTAATTTATTGTAGGGTATTGGCGGAGGAAATAATGGTTTGTTATATCGGCGTTGGCTCAAACATTGGCGATAGATGGGCGTATATCAACAAGGCCGTTGAGTTTTTAAAAAACACTCCTGGCATCCGCCTAAAAAAGGTATCGTCGGTTTATGAGACAAAGCCGCAGGGCGGCCCAAGAGGACAAGGTGATTATTTAAACCTGGTTTTAATGGCAGATTGCAGCCTTGAACCTGGCAGGCTGCTTAAAGTTTTACAGACGATAGAAAAGAAGGTTGGAAGAAAGCCGCGCAAGAGGCGCCGGGCAGCAAGAGAAATAGACCTTGATATCCTTTTCTACGGCGGCGAAAGAATAGAAAAAAAAGCTTTAAAAGTGCCTCATCCGTTGATACAGGACAGGTTTTTTGTATTAAAGCCTTTGAGTGATATAGCACCCAGCTTAAAGCATTCGTTAAGCGGCCGGAACGTGTCAGCAATGCTTTTATCTTTAAGGGAGCGCGGCCGTTGGAGGAAATGCCATGAAGAGATTATACCATGACGAAATAAAAGAGTAGGATTTTTCCGGCGTGAAGATAGTAAAAAAAATAAGCATCCTTCAGAAAAAAGTCAGCCGCTTAAAACGCAATGGCCGGCGCATAGGCCTTGTGCCTACGATGGGTTATCTGCATGAGGGACATCTTTCCCTTGTGCGCCGCGCGAGTAAAGAAAATGACGTTGTAGTCGTGAGTATTTTTGTTAATCCTACCCAGTTTGGCCCCCACGAAGATCTCAAAAAGTACCCCAGAGACTTAAAAAAAGATTTGCGGCTTTTAAAAGGATTTTGCGATATTGTCTTTACCCCTACTCCAAAGGATATGTATCCGAGAGATTCCTGTACTTTTGTTGAAGTCAGGGGGACAAGCGATATCCTGTGCGGAAGTACGAGAAAAGGTCATTTTATCGGCGTTACGACTGTTGTCGCGAAATTGTTCAATATCGTTTCACCGGATAACGCGTATTTCGGCCAAAAGGACGCTCAGCAGGCCGCGATAATAAAAAAGATGGCAAGAGACTTGAATTTTCCCGTGATGGTATCGGTCTTGCCGATCGTGCGGGAAAAAGACGGGCTTGCTATGAGCTCGCGCAACGTCTATCTTTCGGCTCAGGAGCGCAGCGATGCTGTTATTTTGTTCCAGTCTTTAAAATCAGCTGAACGTCTGGCTAAGCAGGGGACCAAAGACACTGCCAAAATAAAGGGTATTTTGGCAGATTTTATAGGCCGTAAGCAATTAGCTCGGATTGATTATATTGAAATAGTTGACCCAAACACTCTTGAATCGCTTAAAGTCATTGAGAAAGAAGCGCTGCTGCTTATGGCGGTTTATATCGGCAAAACACGGCTGATTGATAATACGATCTTGAAAGTAAAATGAAAAAGCTAAAGATAGGAATTGTAGGTTGCGGAGCGATAGGGACGAGTCTTGCAGTATTGATTGATAAAAGACTGATCAGCGCAAAAGTCGTTTCTTTGTGTGACGTTGATGAGGCAAAGGCCCGGGCATTAAAAAAGAAACTTAGGCGCGGATCGGTTTGTTCTCTGCAACAAGCGGTTAAGGCATGCGATCTTCTGGTAGAGGCTGCTTCGGCAAAAGCCTCTTTTGAAATAGCAAAACAGGCGCTTCTTTGCCGCAAGGATGTATTGCTCATGAGCATAGGAGGCGTCTTAGGCCGCGAGAAAAAGCTTTTTGACATAGCGAGAAAGAATAAGGCCAGGATATATTTTCCGAGCGGCGCTATATGTGGTTTGGACGGGTTGAAAGCGCTTATCCCTGCCGGCATAGAGGGGATCACTTTAAGGACCATGAAACCTCCCCGGGCTTTGGAGGGTGCGGATTATATTGTTAAAAATAAGATAGATCTGAGCCGGATCAAAGAGGACAAGATTATCTTTAGAGGCGTGGCTTTAGAGGCTGTTAAGGCATTTCCTCAGAATATCAATGTCGTGGCTCTTTTAAGCATCGCTGCTTGCGGTTTGTGTGTTCCCAGGGTGGAGATCATTGCGTCACCCGGATCAAAGAGGAATATCCATGTTATTGAGATAAGATCAAAGGCAGCGCGTCTTTTGATCAGGTGCGAAAATGTCCCCAGCCCGGATAATCCAAAGACGAGTTATCTGGCTGTCTTATCGGCTTTTTCAGTTATTTCCGGCATCTCGGATGTTGTCAACATCGGTTCTTAACGAAAGTTGTCATAATTTATAAACGAAGGGGGGTGATTTTAGATGGCTCAGAAAGTTGCTAAAGTAGGAGTGAAGAGGCAGAAAGGATTTCTTTACTTCATTGATAAGCACGGCGATGTCTCTTGCGCAGTTATGGCGAGAGGCAAGAAGAAGGGCGGCAAGCCTAAGAAGGTCGCCAAGGTCGGCATAACCAAGAAAGATGGTTACCTCTATTTTCTTGATAAGCAGGGTGATATTTCCTGCGCGAAGCTGGTCAGAGGCGGAAAGAAGAAAAAAGGTAAAAAGTAAAAGTGTTAATAAAGCCCCCGCTGTTTCGTTTGCTAGAGATAGCTAAGCAAAGCAGCGGGGGTTTAAAAATTAAACGTGCTAGTGATGAAAATATTTCTTGAAAAATATCTGACCCAGAAAATAACGAGCGTGCTCTTGTGGGCCTTTATCGGCATCTATGTAAGTTGTTTTTCTGTCATCTCTTTTTTGAAATTTTATTCCTTTTCTTATACTGATTATGATCTTGCCTATTTTAGCCAGATCGTCTGGAATATCTGCCATGGATCCCTATATAGTTCTATTTTAGGGATGGTTTTTCTAGGAGTCCATGTGCAGCTTATCTGGTTTATCATCGCGCCTATTTATTTTGTGTTACCCCATCCCATGACGTTGTTGATCCTCCAAAGCCTGGCTTTGGGAGTAGCCGCTTGTCCGCTATATCTGTTGGCTAAACAGGCCCTGGGCCATAAATGGGGGCTGCTTGTTTCTTCTATGTATCTCATTTATCCTGCCGTGGGCTATATTAATCTATTCGAACTTCATTCAACGGCTTTTTTGCCATTTTTTATGTTTAGCATGTTTTATTTTTTCCATAATAAAAGATTCGCGTTGTTCATGCTCTTTCTTTTTCTTGCTGTTTTTTGTCAGGAGAATATTGCCTTGGTTGCTTTAGGTATGGGATTTTATGCCGCTTACAAGCGCCGTGGCTTAAAGTGGGTGTTTGTGCCTGTCATTTCGGCGGGAGTATATTTTCTCATATGCGTTAAGATCATCATGCCTTATTTTAACGAGGACACGGTCCAATTTATCTATCTTTATAACCAGTTGGGGAATTCCACTTTTCAGATAGCAGCAAATATATTTACGCATCCTCTGCAAATCATGAAGATCATGCTGGCCCCGCAAAAATGTGTTTATTTGTTCCAGCTTTTCTCGCCGCTTTCTTTTATCTCTCTTTTTTCACCCTTATGGCTATTGGCCGCGTTCCCTCTGTTCGCACAGCACCTTCTATCTAGCCGCATAACCCAGGTAATGATCTATTATCACTATTCATCAGAGCTCATTGCGTTTATTTTTGTAGCTTTTGTTTTTGGAATAAAGAGCCTCCTGAGATTTAAAAAGATCGCTCAATATCGTTTGTTTTTTGGGATTTTTTTGTTTTTTGTTTCTATAGTGTCCACTTTTTCGTTTGGGCCTCATTTTAAATTACTCGGGATGGCGACGCGTGATTACATAAAGGACGATAGTGATCATCAGAAGGAGGCATTTTTAAAAAAGGTGCCTTTTGATGCGCCGATAATGGCTACCTTTGAGTTCCTTCCACGTATGGCCAATAGGCGCGAGCTTTATTCTTTTCATCATCATTATATGGGGCATTACACTTTATCCAGCCGTCCCTATCGTGTTCCCGATACGGTCCGTTATGCATTGTTGGATTTTAATGATAATTTGACATTCAATAGTTTTTACTCGCCACAGGGGTATAAGAATACTCAGGAGTTGCTTAGCCGTGGGAAGTGGGGTGTCGCGGACGCAAAGGATTCCATAGTCTTATTTCGTAAGGATGCGCAGGATAAAATGACACTGTATAGCGTTCTTTCTTTAGAGCCTAACCCGGAACACAATATACCTGTCGCTATAGACCAGCAAATTGAATTTTTGGGTTTTGATGACAAAGAAATTGACGCGCAGTCCATGCATTTAACGTTTTATTGGAGATCATTGAAAGAGACGCAGAGTGATTTCATCGTCTTTATTGATTTTATCGATGAGAACGGCAAAGACGTTTACCGGGCTTTATGGCCCATTTGTTACCGCATTTATCCCACAAATGCCTGGAGATCCGGACAATGGATAGCTGAGGAGGCTTATTTGACGATCCCGTCTCATCTAGCTCCTGGCCGCTATAGTTTGGAGATGGGTTTTTTTGATTTTAGGACCAGGCTATTGTATTTTGCCAATTCCCAGGACCCTCTGGGAAGGATCTTTTTAAGAGAGCTTGTGATCAATGCTAAAAAAAGTTAACTGCAATCTTTGTGGCGCCGATAATTACGAGGTTTTATTTAAAACCTACTCAGGCGATATGTCTGTCGGGGCGGATTCCATGAAGATGAAAGATCGATCGATCAGCATACCTGTCCGTATCGTGCGATGCCGCAAGTGCGGTCTTGTCTATACTAATCCCATGCCGCCTTTTGATCGTCTTGTTTCGGATGACGTGACTTTAGAGAGCGGAAGTTATCTGGAAGAAGAGCGAGGCGCGAGGCTTGGGGCAAAAGCTATTTTGAAAAAACTTAAGAAGTTCAAGAAGGCGCAGGAAAAGTTGCTTGCCATAGGATTCGGCGTAGGTTTTTTCATGGATGAGGCAAAGAAGTCCGGATGGGAGGTCCACGGTGTAGAATTTTCAAAGCCGGCCGTAGCTTTTGCTAAAGATAAATTTGGCCTTGAGAATTTGATCGAGGGGCAGTTCGAACCTTCAATTTTTCCAGCGAAGCATTTTGATTTTATAATGCTGAAAGACATACTGGATCATCTTGAAGACCCCAAAAAAGCGCTTATTGAGATCAGGCGCATTTTGAAACCTTCCGGGGTATTGTATCTTAACACGCCCAATATCGACTCTACGATAAGCAGATTGCTAAAGGCGCGATGGTGGGGCATAAAGCATGCGCACATTTTTTATTTTACTCCCAGGACATTATCGAAAATGTTGGACGCAACGGGATTTGTCCATATGGCCTCAAGGCCGTATGTGCGCGCCTATTCCGTAAAATACTGGTTGGAGAAGATAGAGTTTTATAACAGAGGCCTGTACAAGGTATTTTCTTTTCTAAAAAGGACGAATATCGCTCTTATGATACTCAGGGTCAATCTTTGGGACAGGGTCGAGGTGTTTGCCAGGAAAAGCCGAAAGTTGGAGTACCTGGAGGAAATGGAGCACCCGGATGTCGCTGTTGAAAAAAAGAGGATGAAAGTTGTCGTTGTGTTACCGGCTTATAACGCAGCCAGGACTTTGGGCCGTACAGTCGCTGATATCCCTAAAAATGCCATAGATGAGATCATTCTGGTCGATGACCATAGCAGCGATGATACTGTAGAGGCGGCGCATAAACTAGGGCTCAAAGTTTATGTCCATGAAAAAAACAGAGGATATGGAGCTAATCAGAAGACATGTTATAAAAAGGCATTGGAGTCGGGCGCGGATATCGCGGTCATGGTGCATCCGGATTATCAGTATGACCCTCGCGTTATACCCGAACTTATAGAGCCGATCCTTAAGGGTCAGGCGGATGCTGTTTTCGGCTCGCGGATGATGAAGCGGGGAGCGCTAGAGGGTGGTATGCCTGTCTGGAAGCATAATGCGAATATTCTTCTAACGGCTTTAGAGAATGTGGTCCTGGGTACATATTTGACTGAATACCATTCGGGTTTTCGCGCATACAGCGCTAAGTATCTTAAGAGCGTGAGTTTTATGTTGGATTCCGACGGATTTATTTTTGATACGGAGATCATTGTACAAGGGTTGCTCAAAAATATGCGAATCGAAGAAGTGCCAATACGCACTCGTTATTTCGACGAGGCCTCTATGATCAAATTTTGGCCGTCAGTTTGTTATGGCTTCGGTATCCTTATGACTTTGGCCAAGTATTGCCTTCACCATTGCGGTGCGTGGCGTATTAAACAGTTTTCTTAATATATTTTTATGAAAGGAATAGATGAGTCCGACTGTTGATGAAAATAAATATTATTTTGAGTATTTAAAAAGGACAGATAGGTTTCCTCAGTCGGTCTACCATCGCGCAAAGCATCAAATGGTAAGAAAAATGTTCGATGAGGCTAAACCAGGGGTGAAAGTCCTTGACGCGGCATGCGGCATAGGCCAGATCAGCGCTCCGTATTGTCAGGCCCATGAAGTAACAGGTGTCGATGAACAATTATCCGCGATCCGATATTGCACGCAGCACTTTAAGGGCCGCTATGTCCACGCAAGCCTTTACGATATACCTTTTGGCGACAATGAATTTGAGCTCATATTTTTTCTTGACGCAATCGAACATTTTACGGATCCAGTGCGCGTGCTTTGTGAGTTGCATAGGGTATTAAAGCCCCAAGGCAAGATCCTCATTTGCACTGTGAATTATGCTAATCCATTGTGGGTCATCCTTGAAAACACATGGCACAGGTTCTTCGGGGGAAACTGTAAATCTTATTTGAAAGATGTGCACCCCACGCGCTATACGCAGAAACTTCTGCGCCGGCATTGTGAGGGCTTTTTTGAAGAGGAATTTTTTGAAAAACGCATCCTTAAGATGGAACTTTTTTATATAGGTAAAAAAAAGCCCGCCAATGATCTGCGAACATAAGAGCCGCGAGGAGTATTCAACGTTTGGTTCAGTTGCGCTCTCTAGATGCAGCGGCTGCGGTTTGGTTTTCGTAGATACCAAAGCCAAGGCGCACGAACCTGCAGCCCTCTACGAGCAATACTATAAGAATGAGACCGGAGGGCGATTTAACTTTGGCGTAGAATATGTCATTCGGATGTTTCGTTTCTTCAGGGCATTAAAGATCTTTTCCATATTTCCAGCAGCTAAGAGTATTTTAGACATAGGCTCCGGCCGCGGTTTTATGCTTTATTATCTAAAAAAATTTTATGGCTACAATACTGTTGTCGGTATCCAGCCATCCAAGCCGGCTTTAGATTTTTCAAAGAACAAACTGGGCCTTGAAGTCTATGGCCAGGATTTTCTTGGCCTTGATTTTGACGGTCGGAAATTTGATATAATTTCGATGTGGCATGTTTTGGAACACGTGGCTGAACCGGAACGTTATATCGAAAAGATCTCCCGATATCTTAATAGCCAGGGCAGGCTTGTTATAGAAGTGCCTAACCTTGATTCGTGGACAGCGCGTTGGACGGGCTCTTATTGGATGGGGCTGGATCTTAAATATCATCTTTATTTTTTTTCACCCGCCACGTTGATATCCTTGTTAAAAAAGTACGGTTTTAAGATAAAAACCGTCCATACATTCTCTCTGGAATATTCTATATTTATATCAACATCCAGCATTGTCAGTCGGCTTACGCATACAGATCATTTGTTATTTGAATGGCTTCAGACAGGAAGATCCAGGCCCTCGCTGTTATTGCACATAGTTCTCTTTATGCTTCTTTTCCCCGTTTGTTTTTTGATCAATATCCTATTTTTCTTTTCAAAAAGGGGAGAAGTCCTTCTGATCGTATCCGAAAAAGGATTGTAAATGGCCAAGGTATTGTTTTTTAACCCTCCATCAAGGGAAAACGTTTATTTAAATACTAATGTGAGCGTTGGGGCGCCAAGTTATCCAAGCTTGACCCTCGCTACGCTGGCAAGCCACCTGGTCCCTGAGCACGAGGTTAAGATCGTAGATCTGGATGTTGTGAATACCTCTTCTCGGGAATTGTTAAATGCTGTTGAAGATTTCCACGCAGATGTTGTCGCGGCATCAGCCAAAACGCACGATTACTTCACTGTGCGCGATCTTATGGCGGCCGTCAAAGAAAAATATCCCAAGGTCCTGACGATCGTTGGTGGTGTCCATGTGACCGCTTGTCAGGATGAGGCAATTGCAGCGCCGTGTTTTGATATCATAGCTGTCGGAGAGGGTGATACGGCTCTTCGTGAGATTTTATCAGCCAGTGATCTAAAAAACGTTCCAGGCATTATCATTAGAAATAGGCAAGCCGAAGGTATTGTGCGCACAGCTCATCGTGGTCTCATACAAGATCTGGACGTTTTGCCTTATCCTGCCTGGTCTTTATTTGATATCACGCAGTATAAAAATTCGAGATTATCTTCACGCCGGAATCCGGTAGGCCATATTGAGACAAGCCGCGGGTGCTTGGCACAATGTAATTTTTGTAGTAAGCTGATCTTTGGGAGTAAGCCCAGGGCTAAGTCTCCCAAAAGGGTCGTAGATGAAATGGCGTATATGCTCGACTGTGGTTTTAAAGAGATCCATGTGGCTGATGACAGCTTTACGCAGGATATTCAAAGAGCCAAGGAGGTCTGTAGGGAGATCTTAAAACGGGGCCTTAAGTTTCCGTGGGCCTTAATAAGCGGCATTCGTGTTAATATGGTCGATCTTGAATTCCTTTCTCTAGCTAAGAAGGCAGGATGCTGGCAGGTTGGATTTGGGATAGAGACCGGTGATCAGGACGTCCTTAACAGGATCAATAAGAAGATCACGCTTGAGGAGACGGAGAATGCGGTCCGCCTCGCAAAAAAGGCTGGCCTGGACACATTCGGTTTTTTTATTTTTGCCTTGGCTGGTGAAACAGAAAAGTCTATGGAGCGCACCATTGCTTTTGCTAAGAGGCTGCCTTTGGATACTGCAAAATTTGACATATGCATCCCTTACCCGGGCACACGCTACTATAATGAGCTCAAAGAGCAGGGCCGCATCAAGAGTTATGATTGGTCAAAATACATCTGTCATCAAACAGAGTCGCCTTTGTTTGATCATCCCAATCTTTCCTGGGATAAGATAGAGTCTTGCTATAAAAGGGCATTCCGTGAGTTTTACCTGAGGCCGAGTTATTTCGCGCGGCGTTTTTGGAGGAGCTTGCGCATGAATGATATTCTCTACGATATAAGTTATTTCCTGAAAGCCAAATGGTAGATAAAAACATGAGCCATTCTTCTTTGATCATAAAAGGCGCCCGCGAGCATAACCTAAAGAACATATCTCTTGAGATACCGCGTAATAAGATGGTCGTTATCACCGGCCTTTCAGGGTCGGGTAAGTCGTCGCTTGCTTTTGACACGATATACGCAGAAGGACAGCGTAGGTATGTAGAGAGCTTATCCAGCTATGCCAGGCAATTTCTTGAACAGCTTCAGAAGCCCGACGTGGATTTTATTGAAGGCCTGTCACCGACCATTTCCATTGAGCAGAGGACGGCCGGCGGAAATCCGCGGTCCACCGTAGGTACTCAGACAGAGATATATGATTATCTAAGGCTCTTGTTCGCGCGCATCGGCATCCCGCACTGCCCTAAGTGCGGACGCAAGGTTGAGCGGCAGAGCGCCCAGGAGATCGTTGAAATTGTCTTGAGGTTAATGAAGGGCTCAAAAATAGAAGTCTTGGCACCCTTGGTCCAGGGCCGAAAAGGTGAATACAGGAAGATCTTAGGGCAGATGCAAAAAGAAGGTTTTGTCAGGGCGCGCATAGATGGAAAGATATATGAGTTAAGCGAAGAATTCAGCCTGGACCGGTATAAAGTCCACCATATTGAGGCGGTTGTAGACAGGCTTATTGTAGATGAGGAGATAAAAACTCGTTTCACGGATTCTGTGGAGACGGCCTTAAAATTCGGTAAAGGAGTCGTGATCATTAGCCTTTCCGGGCGTAGGTATAAGGGCTCAGAAATGGTATTTAGCGAATTATACGCGTGCCCGGATTGCGGCATCAACATCCCGGAGATAGAACCCAGGATCTTTTCTTTCAATTCTCCTTATGGCGCCTGTCCTGTGTGCAAAGGCCTTGGCCTTAAGATGGAATTTGACCTGGATCTTATTATACCGGACAAGAATAAATCCATTTTGGAGGGCGCGCTTGAACCATGGAAGCGCGGCGGTAAGGGGTATCTTCTTTATTACCGAAGCCTTCTTAGAGAATTGTCGGCTCGCCTGAGTTTTGATCTGGCAACACCCTTTAAAAAATTAAAGAAGGAACACAGGCGAGCAATTATGTATGGCTGCGATGAGGAAATATGGGGCAGGAGGTTTGAAGGATTAGTTCCCCATTTAACAAGGCTTTTTGATCAGACAGACAGTATCTTTTTAAAAGAGGAGATATCGAAATTTATGTCTCAGATGCCGTGTCCTGAGTGCGACGGCTCCAGGCTTAAAAAAGAGAGTTTGGCCGTGACTATTAAGGATAAGTCTATCTGGAATGTTACGCGCCTGACTATTTCAAAGGCCTATGATTTTTTTACTGATATGCCATTGACCGAGAGCGAGAAGCTGATAGCGGCCCAGGCCTTAAAAGATGTTAAAGAGAAATTGAAGTTTTGCCAGAACGTGGGGCTAGGTTATCTGTCATTAGACCGCAAGAGCCAGACGCTCTCAGGGGGTGAGTTCCAGCGCATCCGTTTGGCTACTCAGGTAGGGTCAGGCCTCGTGGGCGTATGTTATGTATTGGATGAGCCAAGCATAGGGCTTCACGCTAAAGACAATAACAAGCTTCTAGCTACGCTAGAATCCTTGCGTGACCTTGGAAATACGCTTTTGATCGTAGAACACGATGAGGCTACCATTCGCCATGCCGATCACGTCATTGATCTGGGGCCAGGTGCTGGCAAATACGGCGGGGAGGTGCTTTTCAGCGGTACATTTAAGGATCTGCTTAAAAGTAAAGATTCTCTTACTGCTAAATTCTTGAACGGCGAACTGGAGATAAAAATACCCGAAAAGCGGCGCGATTATCGCTCTAAAAAAAATATAGAACTCAAAGGCGCTACCACTCATAATCTAAAAAATATAAATTGCAAATTCCCATTAGGTGTATTGATCTGTGTCAGCGGTGTATCCGGTTCAGGAAAGTCTACTTTGATAGATGAGACATTATACAGGGCTTTATCGCGCAAATTATACCGTTCAAAAGATAGGCACGGCGCCTACAAAGAGATAACAGGAGTTGAACATATAGATAAAGTCATTGTAGTTGACCAATCTCCTATCGGCAGGACGCCGCGCTCTAATCCGGCGACTTATGCCGGTGTTTTTTCACATATACGAGATATCTTCTCTATGCTTCCTGAAGCGCGCTCCCGCGGCTATAAACCCGGACGCTTCAGTTTTAACGTCAAAGGCGGCAGGTGCGAGGCATGCGGCGGGGATGGCATCAAAAAGATAGAAATGCATTTTTTGCCTGACGTCTATATCAAATGCGAGGTTTGTGGCGGCGAGCGGTTCAACGAGGCCACGTTAGAGGTCCGATACAAAGGAAAGTCTATCGCGGATGTCCTTTGTATGTCTGTCCAGGAAGCCCTTTCTCTTTATGAAAATATCCCGAAAATAAAGGATACCTTACAGACTCTCTATGATGTGGGCTTGGGTTATATCCAGTTAGGCCAGTCAGCGACTACTTTATCCGGTGGTGAAGCTCAAAGAGTCAAGCTTGCCAGTGAATTGTGCAAACGTTCTACGGGTTCGACGTTGTATATCCTTGATGAACCTACGACCGGACTTCATTTTGCTGATGTAGAAAGGCTCGTAAGCGTACTTCAACGATTGGTCGATCTGGGTAATACGGTTTTAGTTGTGGAGCATAACATGGATGTGATAAAATGTGCGGATTACTGCATTGACCTTGGCCCTGAGGGCGGAGATCAGGGCGGGGAAGTGGTCGCCTGCGGAAGTCCTGAAGAGGTAGCGGCAAATTCCAGGTCTTATACTGGGAGATATTTGAAAAAAATTCTGAGTTAAAATTTTATAGTTAATAGGAAAATTGAGCACCATAATGTATTAGTTCAGCGAAATTGAGCACATTAACGCAATTATTTAGCGATATCCTGCGTTAGCAGGACCATCGCGTAAGCGGGAATACCCGTGATGATGAAAATATATTTTAAAATATCCTTACTGGTTGTTTTGAGTCTTTTTTGTTTGAACAGCATAGAGGCTGCGGACTTCAACAAAAAAGAAGAGGATGCTTTTTATGTAGCCGCGAAGGCCTATGAAGACGGCTTTTATGACGTCTCCATGGCAATGTTTGAACGTTTTTTAAAAACGTATATTTCAAGCGATAAAAAACCTGAAGCGTTGCTTTATACCGGACAGTGTTATTTCTACCAGGAGAAATATCTTAAAGCCCTTGACCAATTTGAAGTTCTCTTAAAGATGGATGGTGCCGAGCGCATCAAAGATAAGGTCTTGTTTTGGTTGGGTGAGGTCTATTCCAGGGGAAGAGATTACAAGCAGGCCGCGGAATTCTATAAACAATTGACAAATAACTATAAGGAATCTTCTTATTATCTCGCCGCGCATAAATCTCTCGCATTGGCTCAGATGAACGATGCTAAATTACAGGAAGCCCGGGATACGTACCGCTTTATTTCCACCCATTTTAAGGATGCGGCTGTAGTTGAGGAAGCCATTTTTGGTATTTGTGAAACGCTTTATATGACGAGGGATTACGCTGACTTAAAGAAAGAATTATCGGTTTTTGTGTCTTCGTACCCAGATTCTAAATTGTTGAATCGCGCCTACTTCTATTTAGGTGAAGCTAATTTTTACCTGGAACTTTACGATGAGGCTATTACCGCTTATCGTGATTCGCAGAGTGCTTCTGTAGATGAAGAAATGAATTTACTTTCACAGATCGGCATGGGATGGTCATATCTTAGGGTAAAGAGATTTCAAGAAGCCAAAGAGGTCTTTTCAAAATTTGAAGGTGATGAGGGCCAGCCTTTGGGTGTGACGCTGGGCAGGGCCGTTTTAGAAAGCGGCTTGGGGTCTTTTGAGGTATCGCTTGAGCTTTTTGATAATGTCATCGCAAAAGATAAAGAGGGTGAATATGCGCCTATTGCCTATTTTGGAAGGGCCGAGGCATTATATAATCTTACTCGTTTCCAGGATGCCATTATTGCCTATAGGATATCTTTAGATAAGTTAAAAGTCGCTGTAGGCGGCTATGCGGATAGCAAGGAACTCAGGGACAAGATCCACTATGGCCTCGCCTGGTCTTATTTAAAGGTGGGTGATTTCAGGTCGGCAGTGGATGAGTTCCAGAAGGTAGCTTCTTTATCAACCGACAAGATCTTCAAATTAAGCGCGTTATGCCAGATGGGTGACGCGTATCAGGATGCCGGTGAATATAAAAAGGCGGTTGAGACATATCGCGGTTTCCTGGAGGATTATCCGGACAGCGTTTACAATGATTATGTCCAATATCAGCTTGGTATGACCTGGCTAAAGACCGATGACCTGGATTCGGCTATTCTGGCCTTTCGCAAGCTCTTAAAAGACTATCCGGATTCAAAACTGATAGATGGCGCCAATTATTTTATCGGCGTAGCGTATTTTCAGAAGGGTGATTTCTCTGCCGCCGCGGAACAGCTTAAAGATTTTTCAGACCACTTTAAAGATTCTTCTTATAGGCCCGAGGCTGTTTTTCTTTTAGGCGAAGCTCTCTTGAATCTTTCCAGGTGGAAAGACGCTGTAGATGTTTTCTCGTATATTTTAAAAGGGGCTTTAGGTTCAGAGGCACTGCGCCAGAAGGCGGAATACGAGATCGCAAGCGCTTACGCGCAAATGGGCAATGAGGCTGAAGCCGACAAGAGGTTCGCTGATTTTATCGCCCGCAATCCGGATTCTAACCTTTCTCCGGATATAATTTTTTGGCTGGGTGAGTTATATTTAGAAAAAAAAGATTACATTTCAGCCAGGAAATATTTTGAGAGATTGATCAGAAACTATCCGCAGCATGAATTTATCGCAGACGCTTTTTTAGAAATGGGCGTCAGCTTCATGGGAGAAGGAAATCAGGATAGGGCTCTGACGAACTTCCGGCAGGCTAAAGATTATGGCAAAAAAGGGACCTTAGCTAAGGCCTATCTTTTTATCGGAGATATTTATGCTCTTAGGCTTGACCTGGATAGTGCGTTAAGAAATTACCAGGAGGCAGTTTCTGTCGGTTGTGGATTTGGAAAGACTGCTTGCGTTAAAACTGCGTCTGTCTATAGAAAGAAAAAGCTTTATAAAGAAGCAGTCGCGTTTTTAGATAAGGCATTGGCAATTGAAGGCACGGAATCAAATGCCGAGATCCAGTTTAACTTAGCCTCGCTTCTTGAGGAACAAGGAGCGACTCAGGATGCGCTGGAAGCTTACTTAAAGGTATCTTATCTTTATCCCGAGCAGGATGCATGGGTTGTAAAGGCCCTCTTACGCGTCGCCAGGGTCTATGAGAACAAAGAAAACTTGAGAGAACTAAAGAATATATTGGAGAAGATAGCAGCCTATAACGTGCCCGAGGCTAAATATGCCAAAGAAAAGCTCGCAGGGCTACAGCAAGACAGCAGGTTGGACAAATAGACTCCTTTATGAGGCAAAATCAATGAAAGATAAAATACTAAAAGTAGTCCTTGTTATTTTAAGTATCGCGGTTTCTTATTTTATATTTATCGGCGTAGATCTGTTCCATAAGGGCGGGCCTGTCATGGTGCCTATCATTCTGTCTTCTATTTTTGCTTTTGCTATTGTTCTTTCCAAGGTGAGGCAATTTTCTAAATACGGCGCGCCTGTTGAAAAATTCATTAGCGATATATTTGAACGCATTGAAAGGCAGAGGATCAAAGAGGCCATTGATCTATGCGAGCGATCCAATACTCCTTTATCCAGAGTCTTGAAAGAGGGCATTATGAAGTATGACAGTTCAAAAGATGAGATAAAAGAGGCTATGGAAAATTCTTTTCTTTATGAAGCGCCTATTCTTGAAGAAAATCTTTCTATGCTGTCTACCATTATTCAGATTGTACCTCTCTTGGGGTTTTTGGGTACGCTTGTCGGTATGATAAAGATATTTTTGACCATTCAAGCCAAAGGCATTTCTTTTACCCCTCTTTTGGGAGGGGATGTGGCAATAGGTATCTGGGAGGCTTTGATCTGTACAACGTCAGGTTTTTTCGTCACAGTTTCAGTTTTGTTCGCCTATAATTATTTGATGGGGCGCCTGAAGTCAGCTCAAGAAGAGATAGAGAGGGGGGCCAGTGACCTTCTTATTTTTCTCATTGACAGGAGGATGTCGGTGTGAGATTCGCTAGGGCCCCTGTCGTCAGCCGTAATTTCAGATTTGTATCTCTTTTGGCGTTGCTCAACTGCCTTTTAATACTCTTGATATTCGTCCTTTTTTTGCCTGTCTTCTCAAATCCCACGGGTCTTTCCGTAGTCTTGCCACGGGCTATTACAGGCGAACCCCTGTCTCATAAAGATATCACAGTTATTATTTTAAAGAATGATACGATTTACCTGGATTCAAAGAATGTCTCCCATCAGGAGCTGGTACATTTTGTCAAAGCATCGCAGGATAAGATGCAACAGGTCTTGATCAAGGTAGATCGCAGGGCAAGTGTTGGGGCTTTGGTCAAGGTCTGGGATATTTTTAGGCAGGCAGGTGTTTTTAAAGTCAGTATAGCAACTAATGAATGATAGCGCCCCACACCAGGATTTCCTTTCTTTCGGGCTTTCTATTTCTTTGTTATGGCATATTTCTTTGATCTTTATTATTGTCCCGGTTTTGAGCTGCTCGGTATTTACCGCGCCGGGATCTTCCACTTTTTTTTTAGGCGCGCTTCTCAAGGACCAGGATCTAGTGCCTTTGCAACAGACAGAAAGTGCGCAGCTACGGCCCAAGAAGATCTCCTTTGTAAGCGATAAAACCAGGCAGGGCCTGGCACAGGATTCATATTTTGATAGGTCTTTTCAGCAAGTTTATAAACCGAAGGTGCTTCTCAAAGCTGTGCCTTTGGCGCGGGATGAGACGAAAGCGACGCCGCCTCAGACCATAGGTGGGGCACTTTTAGGCCGGCAGGTATCTTTTGGTTTTTCAGATTTTTCACGTTATGTTGCTAACGTTGATTTTTCAGATTTGAAAAGAATGGCTTCAAGAGAAGATCTTTTCGGCGCAGTTGTATTTAAGATAACTCTGTATAGGAACGGAGAGGTAAGATCTATTAAAAAAATAACGGGTTGTGGAGACCCAATTTTGGATTTTTATTTAATGTTAAAATTAAAAAACGCGCGGTTTCTGGCTGTCCCTGAGAAAGAAGAAGCGGTGGTGGATGTGCGGTTTAAGATAAAGTAGGTGTACATCCCGATGACCAAAAAACGGTCACGGGATTAATTCGCAGACGGCTTACGCCTACGACTTATGTCTCGTTGTTCCCCTACCTACGGTAGGGCGAGCTATAAGTCGTCTGCTCATTTAATGTTTAAAATTGATTTTTCTATCCTTATCTGTTATTATTTATGTGGTCAGTTGATCTTGTTCTTGTTTTTTTGGCTGTATGATAAAAGATCGGCCGTCAGGCAAAGGGCTTTAAGGAACGATCAGATCTGGCAATGTTCTACTTGTTTTTATGTGTATTTTGAATCCAAGGCTTCCAATATAAGCTCGTGTCCATTGTGCGGAAGTTTTAATCAGAAAACAATAAAAAAAGCCGGGGGTGATATATGATCACGGAAATCGGCATCGCTGCAGGAGACATCTGGCATTATCTTGACGCGCACGGAGAAGTGCTTTTTTCAGAGATGGTAAAACATATTGATAAATCAAGAGAGCTGCTTTTGATGAGCATGGGTTGGCTTGCCCGGGAAGGCCATATTGTCCTTATTAAAGGGGATGGCGATTATAGGATATCTTTGAGAAAATAAAGACGATGACACGCCGAGCTCTTGCTATCATCAATGTGCTTCTTTTTGTGCTCATCTTCACTATTTTAGCTGGGATTACCCTGACCATCGTTTCTTCGCAGACCCGCCTTATGGAAACCCATATACGCCGCGTCAAAGGATACTATGTCGCTGAATCAGGTGCCGTAGCTGCTTTTGATAGTCTTTCCAGAGGGGAGGCGATAGCGACACCAAGCGTAGAATGGACGTATGATGCTGTAAGCGGAACGCCCACTGCCTGGAGAACGCCTACTTCCATTACGAGTGAGCCAGGCGCGGGTGTTTTTGGCACTACGCGTCTTAATTCCACCTTCAATTATTCAGCAAGCTGGTAGTTCCTACCTAAGATATTCCTGATAGATACTGATACTAAAGCGCTCCTGATTAAATCGCCGCAAAACCCGCGGGGCCCGCTAGAGCGGGGTTTCGCTAAAATTATACATTTTGGTACTCAAGATTTCGCTGAACGCACCTTCGGTGCACATTGGAGGACTCAAAGTAAGTATAAGTAAGTCTATATAAAAATTTTATTGACAAAGTAATTATATTATGATTTAATTAATTTGACGTAAAAGTGTTCATCAATAGGATCTGCGGAGTTTTGTTATGTACAGTCTTATGGATCTAGAGGAATTGGCGGGATATTTACGGCTCAAGAAACAGACTATCTACAATTGGCTCCACGAGAGTAAGATATCCGGGATCAAGGTGGGCGGAGTCTGGCGTTTTGATAAGAAAGAAGTAGATAAGTGGCTTAGGTCTAATTACAGAAGGGCAAAGATAAGGTAAAAAACCTACAGTAGATCCCGATACCCTTCGGGTACGGGATTAATTCGCACTTATCAGTTATGTTTGCTAACGCTCCATAACTGATGTGCTCATTAAGGTGAGGGTATGCTGGCCAATTTTTTTAAAAAAGATGTAGCCGGGCTTTTCTTTAGCTCTAAAGGTATGGTCATCATCCAGCAGGCCGCGGGAAAAATAAAAAATCAATTGGGTGTGCCCTATCCTGTAAAGCGCGAGGACACAACGGGTATTTTTTCTGATGATATATTTGAACTTTTTAAAAATAAAGAAACGGAAATGATCGCCTTTTTGCAAAAATCGATCAGAGACAGCAGGATCGATACGTCAAGCGTCGTAGTGGCTCTTCCGCCAAAAGACCTTATAATCAGATTTTTTGAAATGCCCAATATACCCAGGTCTGAGGTATTGGCGGGTATTAATTTTGAGATGAAGAAATACATACCTTTCAAGATAGAAGAACTAGCCTATGATTTTCAGTATCGCGTAAAGCAAAAGGCCAATATCATTGAAGTAGTATTATGCGGCATCAAGCAAGACCCTATTGATAAGTATATAGGATTGTTCAGGCAGCTTAATTTAAACGTCGTAGCTTTTGAACCTGCGCTATTCAGTCTTTTCAGGCTTCTTGTCATTAAAAATAAGATCTTGAGTACAAAGTCTTACGTTATCCTGGAGTTCGATCAACAAGAAGCGAATATCCTGATAGCGGAGAAAGGTTTTCCTTATTTCACCAGGGATATCAAACTTATCTCCACGGCCTCTGCCGTTAAAGAGGATGAGGGATTTGACGCCATTCTCTTTAGGCTTATCAATGAAGTGAGAGTATCGCTTGATTACTATAGAAGGCAGTTTATGAAAAGGGATATTGACGAGATGATCGTCATATCCAATAAAAGTTATAGTTCATGGGTGGACAATTTTAGCAAAGAATTGGGGCTTAAAGTAAGTTTTGTAGCGCTTAACGACCTGTTTAAGATAAAGGACGTCAAGGAAGATATGTTATCAGATATAGCCAAGGCATATGGAGCTGCTCTTCGGATAGAGCGGCCGTCTCTGGTGACACTTAATCTCGGGAAAGCCAAAGAAAAAGCAGATAAATTAGCTTTGGCTGCAGCGGCACCTTCGGGTGAAGACCTGCAGGTCTTATTTACAGATTTTTTAAAACAGTCAAAAGCATCTATTTTGAAAGGCCTCGCAATAGGAGTTGCGATCTTTCTCGCCGGTTATGGCATGAGTTTCTCAAAGCTATTTCCATTAGAAAAACAGCTTGCCACAGCTTCTGTCAAACAGCTGCCTCTTTTGCCGGGCGTAGATCTCTCAAGCCTGGAGAGTATTCAGTCCAGCGAGAGGGTTTTCAATGAAAAGCAAAGGGATTTCAGCAAATTGGTAGTTAACAACACATTTTTCTATAAAAAGGTCCTGCTTTTGTCAAGATTGATGCCGACCGGCGTATGGTTGACCGGGCTGGATTATTCCGCTAATCCACATTCGCTGAAATTTCATTGTTATTCTTATGATGCGGATCAGAAGATGAGGTCAGAAAATATAAATAAATTTATCTTGAATCTTAAAGGAAACAATGATTTCTCTAAGGATACGCCTTCAATAGAACTAAAATCATATCGCGAGGTTAACGTAGGCAAAGTCTATTACATGCAGTTTGACGTAACTTGTGAAAATAAAAGCGAAAAAATAGCGACCATAGGCGGAATATAAATAATGGCTGACGTAAACTATGCCCAAATAGTCAAGAATAAGCGCGATCAGATCGTGATCGTAGTCATTATCATTCTTTCTATCGTCATATCCAGGAGCTTTTATCGGCAACAGATGTTGAAATATAGTAAGTTAACTGACAATATTAAGACAGAAGAAGAAAAGGGCGAAACGTTGAGCCGTATAGTGGCTGTGAATGAAAAAATAAAAAAGCTCAAAACCAAGGGTTGGGATACCTCAGACACCAACCGGATCATAGAAAAGGTATATAACGTCGGACTTGAATCGCAGGTCAAGCTCAGGGATATTTCTCCCGGTGAAAAGAGAGATGAAAAAAATTATATCTTGATACCTCTTGCTTTGAGCGGGGAGGCTACTTATAGCGATTTTATGAAGTTTGCCAAAAATATCGAGACTTCTGAGATGTTGATCAGGATAAGGTCCGTATCACTTGGCCCCATCGGCGCCGACCAACAGAAAAAAACCGACATAATGCTGAAAGTTGATATGGTTGTTGAGGCGGTATATCTGAAATGAAGCCCCCTGCGGCAAGCCGCAGGGTGTACATAAAGTTTTTTACAATACTTCAATCCCTACGCCCGCATCCATGCAATTTATTGTGGGGTATCAGGCGTAGGCAATAACGCATATGTATAAAAACATTAAAACATTTATTATTTGTCCGTGTATGCTTGCCATGATAACTTTTTTTATAGGAATGCCATATGCTTATCCTCAAGTAGAAAATACAAAAGAGGCTGCTCTGGAGCAGAATATATCAGCTTCACCTGTTGATGATGAACAAGGCTCAAAAAATCCATTCCAACCATATACCCCGCTTGATGAAGAGCCTGCCGTGCAGGAGATATACGGCGCAGGCGGGTCGCTTGATGCGTCTTCAGGCGCTTCAGAGGACAAATTTGATTATTCTTCTTTGCGAGTTACTGGGTCGGTATGGGGGAATAATATGCCCAAAGCGATCATCAACGACCAGGTCATGGGCATCGGAGATGTCGTCAACGAAGCTAAAATACTTAATATAACCAAGGATGGAATACTCTTTGAATTTAAGGATAAGCAATATTTAATGAAAAGAGAAGGTGTAGCCGGCAAATAACACAAAAAGTGCAGACTTTCCTAATTCCGTGTAAAGGAAGGGTCTAAGGGGGACAAGATGAAAAATAGAAATACTGTGAAGTTATTAGGCGTGTCATTATTATCTTTGATCGCTCTTTTTGTTCCTATCGCGTTGGCTGTTGATTTTGATTTCTACGCGCCGGATCTCATCAGCAAGGAATCTTACCGTAAGATCTCAATGGATTTCAGAGACGCGAGTTTAAAGACTATTTTAAAAGTATTCTCGGAACAGGCCGGCCTGAATTTTATAGCTTCACAGGTAGTTCAGGACAGGAGTATAACTTTATTTTTAGATAATGTTCCGCTTCAAGAGGCCATGGATAAGATCATGTCCGCAAATAATCTTATCTATGAGCTTGAACCCGGCAGTAATGTCTTTATCGTTAAAGAATGGGGCAGGCCGGAAGTTGAGACGATCACCAAAGTATACAACTTAAAATATACGAGGCTCGCTTCTTCAACTCTTCAAAAGGCTATTTCTGCAGGTAGCGCAAAAGGGTCTGCCGCAGGAGGCGGCGCTGCAGCAGCAGGCGGAGGATCGGCTAGCAGTGGCGGAGCCCAGGCCGGTGCCGGAGGTGAAGGCGGTGGTGAAACAGGCATTGAATCTTCAATAAAGGGAGTAATGACATCATACGGGAAAGTCATGCAGGATCCGCGCACGAACAGCCTGATCGTCACTGATATTCCCAGTCAATTTGAGCTTATTGATAGAGTGGTCGCTTTATTGGATGTTCCCACGCCCCAGGTGATGATAGAGGTAGAAATGCTTGATGTTTCTAAAAGGACTGTTGACCAGATGGGTGTCAAAACAACGCCTGGACTTATGTCGCTTACCGGTTCGTCCGTTCCTACGAAGTTTCCTAATTTTATGTGGAAAGGACAGGATTTGTCGGGTCTCGCTACACCTTCTTTCACATATGGCACTCTAAGCGCAGCTGTTTTTCAGGCTGTTCTGGATTATTTGACCACGGACACTAAAACAAAATTCTTAGCGAGGCCGAGGATACTTTCTTTGAGTAATGAGACCGCAGAGATCAAGATCACTACTAATGAAGCAGTCGGTTTGAAGACGACTACACAATCAGCTCAAGGGGCATCCACTCAGACCCAGGAGGCCGAGAGATACGAGACAGGCATTTCTCTTAATGTGACGCCGCAGGTTGACCCTGCTACAGGCACTGTGACCATGTTTATCAAGCCTACGGTTTCTCAGGCAAGGTCAGGGGGTACTTTTGGGGGCACGACTTTTAAGGATCCTGAAGTAAGGTCATCTTCCACTACGCTTATGGTCAAAGACGGAGAGACCATAGTTGTTGGTGGTTTGATCAGGACAAATGAAGAGACTACAATAAGTAAAATGCCTATTGTGGGGGATATCCCTATTATCGGCGCGCTATTCCGGCATAAGAATAGCACAAAAGAAGAAAGAGAATTGATCGTTTTTATCACGCCGCGCATAATAGGTTTTGATAATGCCAGTACTTTTGCCAAGAATGACATAACCTCTTCCGGCCTTATGCCTTATAGAGAGCAGTCTTCGGCTGTTTCCAGGAAGGAAGCGGTTGACAACATGTTGGAAAGATGGGACAATTGAGCGCATGGCAAGGGCATATTTAAAATTAGGCGAGATCCTTATCAAGGAAGGCATTATAACCCAGGGCCAACTTGATGAGGTCATAAAGATCCAGGCTAAAGAGGGAGGAAGATTAGGTGAGATCCTTCTTAAGCTGGGGTTTGCGACCGAAGAAGACGTTGTAATAGCTTTAGGTAAACAGCTCAACCTTCCTTATGTCTCAATGGGCGCGGGCCTTTTAAAACCCTCCGCAGATCAAAACCTTGACAGTCTGATATCCAAAGAATTCGCTATTAAAAATTTAGTCCTGCCTTTGTCAAAAAATATGAATTCTTTGACTTGCGCCATTACCGACCCGTTAGACATCATCCTCATAGATAATCTACGCAAGATGACGAATTGTGAGATCAATCCGGTTGTGGCTACTAAGTCAGAGGTATTAAAAGCCATAGATGATTTTTATGGTAAGAGGGATATACTGAAAGCGGCGGTCAAAGATTCTTATAAAACGACGGATGATTTTGAACCGGCATTAGAGATAGAAGCCGAAGAATTAAGCATTGACCGTCTTATCGCGCGAGCTGAAGAAGCGCCTGTTGTCAAGCTTGTGGACCTGATAATCAAGCAGGCCATTGATGAAAGGGCATCTGATATCCACATAGAGCCTTTTAAGGAAAAGATAAGCTTGCGTTATAGAATTGACGGAGTGCTTCATGAGATCCCGCCTCCTGCCAAGCATTTGCACCTGCCTATAATTTCCAGGATAAAGATACTTGCTAAGCTGGATATTGCTGAAAAACGATTGCCTCAAGATGGCGGTTTTACAGTCAAAATAGAAGGAAGGAATATAGACCTTCGTATCTCTGTCATGCCCACCATTTATGGTGAAAAGATCGTCATGAGGATCCTGGATAAAGAAGGCGTGACTTTAGACCTGGCTCAGATGGGATTTCATTCTCAGCAGTTAGAGGGGTTTCGAAAGGCCATCCGTATGCCGTACGGTTTGATCTTTATGACAGGCCCCACCGGCAGCGGCAAATCTACAAGCCTTTATGCCGCTTTAAACGAGATCAAGACTCCGACGAAAAATATAGTCACCGTTGAGGACCCTGTTGAATACCATATGGAGGGTATTAACCAGGTCCAGATAAAACCAGAGATCGGGCTTACATTTGCATCGGCCTTACGGTCTTTTTTAAGGCAGGACCCGGATATCATGATGGTAGGTGAGGTCAGGGATCTTGAGACCGCTCAGATCTGCGTGCGCTCGGCGCTCACAGGGCATTTAGTGTTGAGCACGCTGCATACGAACGATGCGGCTTCTGCCATAACCAGATTGATAGACATAGGGGTGGAGCCATATTTATTGATGCCTTCTATTGTCCTCATAGTGGCACAGCGTTTGGTGCGTCGGCTCTGCTCAGAGTGTAAGGAAGCTTTTGAGCCATCCCCAGAAGAGAGAGAGAGGTTCAACCTTGGGCAGGATCTTATTTATCGCGCTAAAGGGTGCGATAAATGTAATCACATCGGCTATAGAGGAAGGACATGCATAGGAGAAGTTTTGTTTGTAGATGATGAGATACGGTCGCATATCGTAGCAAATGTAAATGCCCAGGAGTTAAAAAAGATCGCTTGCGCGCACGGCATGTCCACTCTTTATGAAAGCGGTTTAAAAAAAGTGCAAGATGGCACGACTTCCCTTGAAGAAGCATTGAGCGCGACCATCGGAGTAGAATAATGCCCAAGTTCTCTTATATCTGCCGCAAGAGCACCGGAGAAAAAGAAGCTGGTGTGATTGAAGGCCCGAGCCAGGACGACGTAGTTTCCCAGCTTCAGAAGAAAGGGCTTTTCGTAACATCTATAATACCGTTTGACGTAGGGAAAAAAGATACTGATTTTATAAGAGAACCAGGTAGGGTAAAAAAGCAATTCACTCATTCCGGTATAAACGCCAATGACCTCGTGCTTTTTGCGCGCCAGTTGGCTATGTTGCTCGGCGCGGGTGTCAGCCTCTTGCGGTCTTTGGATGTCATATCAAAACAAGTGGACAGCAAAAAACTTTTTGGCATAATAGGCCAGATCCGGCAGGATATGGAGGGAGGCAGGACATTAAGAGATTCCTTGGCGAAATATCCGGAAGTATTTTCTCCTTTATGGGTCAATTTGGTAGAGACGGGTGAAGCGAGCGGTAATCTTCCGAACGTATTGGATAAGCTCGCTTTTTATCTGGAAGAGAGCGTCGGTTTTCAACGCAAGATCATCTCAGCCCTTGTCTATCCTGGTATCCTGCTTTTTGTCGCTATCTCCGCGGTCCTGTTCTTTATTTTAAAGATAGTGCCGACTTTTGCAACGATCCTGGATTCTTTTGGCGTACCGCTGCCCCTGGCCACGAGGCTTCTGATAGATATGAGTAAATTTTTGACAAAAAACTTCTTTCTTATTATCGGCGCTATAACAGGATTTGTCTATTTGTATAAACACTTTAACAATAAACCCCCGTTTAATAAAGTAATAGAGGATATTAAATTTAAAGTCCCTGTCTTCGGAGAGTTCTTCCGCTATCTTTTGCTTGAAAGGTTTACGACTACGATGTCTATATTGATAGAGAGCGGTGTGCCTATTCTTTACGCGCTTGAGATTTCAGAGCGCAGCGCAGGTTCCATAAGGATGGCTGACACTATTCAGTTTATCAAGAAGAGCGTCAAGGAAGGCCGCAGCATGGCAGCGCCTATGGAAAAGAGCGATTTTTTTACGCCTATGCTTGTTCAAATGGTTGCCATAGGCGAGGAGATCGGCGAATTATCCAATATGCTCAAAAGGGTGGCAAAATTTTATCAGGAGTATCTTGAGACCTTTGTCACGCGCCTGGCTTCTATTTTTGAGCCGCTTATGATAGTCTTTATCGGTATCATCATCGGAGCCATGGTCATAGCCATCTTTATGCCGATCTTTAGCATAGCGTTCATGAAAACAAGTTGATGTTGACTAATATCAATATTAATGTTAATATTAATCAACCTTCGCAAGATAATTAAGGGAGGTGGCCTAGTGGATAGGGCAGTTATAAGTTTGGTGATTTTTTTGACAATAGGGAAATAAACAAATAAACAAGTAAACAGGGAGGGAGGAATAAGATGCGTAAAGACAAGAGAGGTTTCACGTTACTTGAACTTATCATCGTGGTTATCGTCATTGGTATTTTAGCATCTATAGCTTTGCCCAGATATATCAAGATAGCTGAGAAGGGTAGAGTTGCTGAAGCAAAGGCTCTGTTAGGGCAGGTCAGGAGCTCACAGATGAGATATTCCGCGGAGAGAGGTCTTTTTACTGGTACCCTTACAGAACTTGACCTAACATTCCAGACGCCAAAATACTTTACAATCACTGCTGTTGGTGGAGGCGCTATCGGTGTCGAAACTACGGTTGTTTCTACTGCTACAAGGAATGCCGTAGACAATCCAGGATTAGGCGGCTATGTTATTAATATAAGCCAAGCCGGTAACATGACAGGCGATGCAACGGCACAAACAGTAATGTAACAGCGTATTTGCGAATAGCTGCGCAAAGCTGCGCATAGCGCAGTCTTTACAAAAATGCTCCGGTGCAATAAGAGTTAGCGTTAGAGCTAATGTGTCGCACTGGGGCATCTTTTTTCTAAGCGCAAATTGAGGGTCTTTGTGATAAGCTTGGCTTTAGTGACGACAACGGCGTGTAACTTGAACTGTAAACATTGTTTGAGAGGCGATGTTAAAGTACAACAATTACCGTTTGATATATTAGAAAAAGCGGTAACTGGCGCCAAGCGATTCGGTTTAGATAGTATCCATCTTACAGGCGGCGAGCCTTTTTTATATGAAGCCTTGCCGCAGGTTCTTAAGATGGCTCAGGATAATGATATCCCTGTCACTTTTTCAACTAACGGCCTGCTCCTTAAAAAAAATGCTGAGCTTATAGAACGGTATAAAAAGACAATACGCCTGCTTAATATCAGCCTTGATAGCCTTTATAGAGATATTCACGAGAAGATACGAGGCGTTGGCACTTTTGAGCAAGTATTGGGCGCTTTTGATTTTTGCAGGTCGAGAAGATTGCCGTTCGGCATCCTTACGTGTTTGAACAAGCTTAATTGCGAGGGGCCTATTAATCTTGTGCGTTTTGCAAGAAAGCATAAAGCCAGTCAGATCTTTTTCTCTACGGCATTACCATGCACTAACACAAAAGACAATGAGCTTATCTTAAGCGAGCAGCAAAGGTCAAAGATACACCAGGAGTTAATAAGGCTCTCGCGTGTCAGTTCCATGGATTTCTTCAGGTTGTTTTATGTACCGGTTTATATTGCAGAGTCTATTTTTGCTTCAAATAATATCGTTATGTGCAATAATCAGTCTTTGCGCGTCGTTACCTTAGACGTAGACGGCAGCGTGCATTTTTGTTGTTTTATGACTCAGTATGATCTGGCGGGCGAAGTAGAAAAACGCTTAAGGATAGTTTCGCTTCGCGACGTTTCATTCCATGAGGGTTTTAAGCTTTTTTCTGAAAATATACACCGCTTGCTGATATCAAGGATAGAAGATTTCAACGATCAAACAAGCCAGAAGAAGGACGCTGATTTTAACAGTTGTTTTTACTGCTACAGAAAGCTAAGTTTACTGTAGCAGTAAACTTAGGTTATAGTTATGAAGGCACATAAGATAATTGGTTTTACATTGATGGAACTCATGATTGTCGTCGTGGTTATAGGTGTTTTGGTTTCTATAGCCTGGCCGCGCTATATACTTGTCGCGGAAAAGAGCCGCACCGCCGAAGCCAAGAATGTTTTAGGACAGATACGCGCCACAGAGCTCGGTTATTATTTGGAATATGACTCTTATACGACCAATATCGCCATGTTATCCCTGGGTATTCCCACATCATGTAATACCAGTTTTTATTATAATTACAGTATCTCCGGAGGCGGCGCGAGTTTTATAGCCAGCGCTACTAGATGCACTTCTGGCGGAAAGGCACCTAATTCTCCGGGTGGTGTTGCTTATGTGTTGAATATAACCCAAAACGGAGTTCTCGGAGGTACGCCACCATATGTATAACGAATGTTTAAGCAGTAAAAAATTTTACGGTTTTACTCTTATTGAATTAATGATCGTTGTCGTTATCATTGGCATATTGTCGGCCATAGCCATACCCACTTATACGAATACGAAAGAGAAAGCCGTAGACAAGGAGGCAATATCTGCTTTAAAATTAGTGCGCGCGGCTAATAAACAATATTTTGCCAGATATAATAAATATGTTCCTTTTTCGGGTTCTATAACGAGCCTATCCGCTATCAACAATAATTTAAGCCTTGACCTTAATAGCGCAAGTTGGTCTTACGCGGTCACAGGCAGCGGCGGAACGACATTCACTGCGACTGCTACTAGGGGCGGCAGGACATGGAGTATTAGTCAGAGCGCGACTGATCCCAGCTGTTCTGGTACGTGCTTATGAGGAAAAACGGGTTTACGCTTGTTGAAATCATGGTCTCCACGGTTATTTTGGCTTTGCTGGCCGCGGGTATTTTTAGCGTGCTTGTGTCTTCACGCTACCTTGTGGCGCGCTCTAAAACCAGAGTTACGGCAGTTGAAATAGCCAGGGCTGAAATAGAGAGGATGAGATCTTTGGTAGATGCTGTCACGTTCTATACGCCCTCAGGCCTTTTTGACGCTACCGGAACGTGGAGGGCATGGGATACAACAGCATACCCTCCATACAGTGTGCGTTATAGAGTTGATAGCGGCACGGGCACTGCTACTTACAGGAAAGTAACTGTACAGGTTGCGTGGAATGATACAACAATTTAGATCCGATAAGAGAGCTATGACGCTAGTAGAGCTCGTACTGGCTATAATATTATTGAACATCATTATATTGACCGGCCTTTCTATGGAGTTGGGTATGAGGCGCATATTTTCGTCCACAGATTCTGAGGCTCAACTTTTAGCCGAGGCTGTGCCAATTATGACGATGGTGACTAAAGATATCAACCAGGCTGTTGGTGATGTTGTCAATGTTGCGGCTGATTATCCTTATAACTACATTTTGTCCGGTGGAATTAGCCGATATCAGATAAGAAGAGATCTTAACAGCAACGGCTTGGCAGATAGCGGTGATAGATTTGCTGAATATCGCTACAATGTTTCAAATTATACTTTGGATTATCGTCCGGACAGCACTACTGGTAGCTATACGCAATTGACAAATAGGGCTGCACAGTTTTCCATTTCTGCTCCGGTAAACGGTGTATCTAATATATCTGTCACTTTAAGAAAGAACGCTTCATTAGCGGCAAATTATACGAATCCTCAGGTCACGTTGAACTCCAGCGCTCAATATCGCGGCTATTCATATAATTAAATGAGGCCA
>JAZDLG010000034.1:0-36702 GCA_043802125.1 Candidatus Omnitrophota bacterium | reverse complement strand
TATGTCTAACATATACTTAGTAGGATTCATGGGCACAGGCAAGACCGAGACGGCCAAGCTTTTAGCTAAGCAGCTAAAGCGCGCATTCATTGATATGGATGATCTTATTGAGGCCAAAGAAAAAATGTTGATCTCTGAGATATTTAAGGCCAGGGGTGAGCCTTATTTTAGAAAAGTAGAAAAAGAAGCAGTGGTTGAGTTGGCCAATAAAACAGGGCTTGTCATAGCTTGCGGCGGTGGAACTTTTGCCCAACAGGATAATATTGAGCTTATGAAAAGAAGCGGTATTGTGATATGCCTTACATCCAGGCCCGAGACTATCTTAAGAAGGACCCAGCTTTCCATTCATCGTCCGCTCCTTAGTGTCACGGATCCTAAGTCCAGAATAGAAGAATTACTTAAACAAAGAGAGCCTTTTTACGCGCAGGCGCACTATACGATAGACGCTGACCAATTATCAGTAGCGCAGACTGCCCAAGAGGCCTTATCCTGCCTAAAACTCAAATGAATACTTTAGAAGCCCTTGTTTTATTGAACATGGTGGAAGGCGTAGGCTCCGTCCGTATGAAAAGGCTGATGGAGTTCTTTGGAGAGGCCCCGCGCATCTTTAAAACAAGCGCGCATGAATTGACTGCAACCGGTATTTTGAATTCCGCCATGGCTCGTAAGGTTTTGGATGCGCCGAGGCGGTATTCCGTCCAGCAGGAGATCCAGGACGCGTGCAAACAGGGCGTGCGAATCATAACGCTTTTTGACGAAGGATATCCTAAAATTTTAAAAGAGATCTATGACCCGCCGTTCGTATTATATACTAAGGGCGAGTTCCTTGGCGCGGATGCCAATGCCGTGGGTGTTGTCGGGTCCAGAGGGGCATCTGCCTATGGCATGTCGTGCGCTGAAATATTTTCCAGGAAGCTCTCGCTGTATGGCCTGACAATTGTATCCGGATTGGCGCGTGGTATTGATACGGCGAGCCACAGGGCTGCCTTGAACAGCAACGGCCGCACCATAGCGGTCTTAGGCAGCGGCTTAAACAACATCTATCCTCCTGAGAATGAAGGGCTGTTTCGTGAGATCGCGGAAAAAGGCGTCGTGGTTTCGCAGTTTTCTTTGAATACTGCGCCTTTGGCATGCAATTTCCCTATTCGTAACCGTATCATAAGCGGCCTGTCCAGAGGCGTGCTTGTAGTAGAAGCGTCGTTTAAGAGCGGCGCTCTTATTACCGCGCGTTTTGCTTTGGAACAGGGGCGTGAAGTATTTGCCATTCCGGGCAAGGTCACCTCCGAGACTTCCTCCGGAGCCAATGAGCTTATCAAACAAGGGGCGAAGATGGTTACTCAACCCGAAGAGATCTTAGAAGATCTCCAGTTTAATTTTACTTTTATCCATGATGAACCCGGCCGTAAGAACACGGCCGGTCTTAACGCAAAAGAATTATCTATAGTAGAGTTATTGTCCGATGAGCCAAAATATATAGACTCTATATCAGAGGAAGCGGGTTTGAGTGCCTCGGACATCATGTCCATTTTGATGCAACTGGAATTAAAAGGCTTTGTCAAACAGCTGCCGGGAAAAAATTTCATTAAGGCGTCATAGAACAAGAAGGGATACATGGCAAAAAAATCAATGGTTATCGTTGAGTCTCCGGCAAAGGCCAAGACCATATCAAAATTCTTAGGAAAAAGTTATTCCGTAGTTTCTTCTATGGGGCACATCATTGACTTGCCTCAAAAAAAGTTAGGTATAGAGGTAGAAAGCGATTATAAGATGAACTTAGGGGTCATACCCGGCAAAAAAAAGCTGCTCACCGACTTAAAAAAGATGGCTAAAGGCATGGATGTGATCTACTTCGCGACAGACCCTGACCGGGAAGGCGAAGCCATAGGATGGAATTTAAAAGAGTGGTTAAAGTTAAAAGATCAGGAGATCTTTCGCGTGGAGTTTCATGAGATAACTAAAAGCGCTATTGACGCGGCGTTCAAATCTCCCCGTCAGTTTGATGAAGATAAGATAAAGGCGCAACAGGCCCGCAGGGTATTAGACAGGCTGGTCGGTTATTTTTTAAGCCCTTTATTGTGGCGCAAGGTGACCCGTGGCTTGAGCGCGGGCCGCGTCCAGTCCGTGGCGCTTCGCCTTGTTGTTGACCGCGAGCGCGAGATTCAGGCGTTCGTACCAAAGGAATACTGGAGCATAGAAGCTGATCTTAAGAAAAAAGAGGCTCTTTCTAAAGAGGATAAGAAGGTTTTTGAAGCCTCACTTGACAAAATAGATTCAGAAAAAATAGAACTTTTGCGCGAGACCGACGCCTCAAAAGTTCTTGCCGATCTTAAAGGCAAGAACTTTACGGTCTCAAGCGTTGAGAAGAGCATTAAAAACAGGAATCCTCTGCCGCCATTTATCACGAGTTCCCTTCAGCAGGATTCGTTCAATAAACTCAGATTCAGCCCGGTCAAGACGATGATCATCGCCCAGCAGCTTTATGAAGGCATAGAGTTGGGTGAAGAAGGGCCGGTCGGCCTGATCACATATATGAGGACGGATTCTACGCAAGTGGCGCAGTCGGCCATAGCCGAGGTGCGTGAATATATTAAGGCCGGCTTCGGGGGTGACTATCTTCCCGAAACGCCGCGCGTCTATAAATCAAAGAAGTCTGCTCAGGAGGCGCACGAGGCGATAAGGCCGACGTCCGTTGTTAGGGCGCCAAAGGATATCGCGTCGTATCTTACAGCTGAGCAAGCCAAACTTTACGAATTGATATGGAAGAGGTTTGTGGCCAGCCAGATGAACCCGGCGCAGATGGAATTGACGCAAGTCGTCATAAAGAGCGATAAGTATCTTTTTAAGGCGATCGGAAGTACCGTTGTCTTCAATGGCTTTACGGCTCTTTATAAGACCGAAGATGAAGAGGACTCAGATGAAGAGAAAAAGAACGTTTTGCCTTCGCTTAAGGAGGGCGATCATCTGGATTTGTTAAAGGTGTTACCGTTTCAGCACTTCACTAAACCGCCGGGGCGTTATTCGGAAGCCTCGCTCATAAAAGCCCTGGAAGAAGACGGTGTGGGCAGGCCGAGCACGTACGCGCCGACGATCTCTACTATAGTCAACCGCGATTACGTGCGCCGCGAAAAAGGTTACCTTATGCCGACTGACCTGGGCACAAAGGTGAGCGAGCTCTTAGTCAAATATTTCCCGCAGGTGATGGATATCACTTTTACCGCTCACATGGAAGAAGAGCTGGATATGGTGGAAGACGGCAAGGCTAACGGCATAAGTATATTAAATGAGTTTTACGCGCCCTTTAAGGAAAAGTTAGATTTTGCAGCGTCGGACATAGTCAAGGAAGTCATTTATTCCGACGAGAAATGCGAGCTCTGCGGCAAGCCCATGGTCGTCAAATGGGGCCGCAAGGGGAAGTTTTTAAGTTGTTCCGATTATCCTGCGTGCAAGAGTTCAAAGTCTATTTCCAGCGGTGTTAAGTGCCCGGCGCCCGAATGCGGAGGCGACCTGATCCTGAGGCGTTCTTATCGCGGCCGGTCTTTTTACGGGTGCAGTAATTATCCTAAGTGCTGTTTCACCTCGCGCGACCTGCCGACAGATGAGATAAAGCCCGAAGCCAAAAGTGAGGTTGAGCCTCAAGCCGAGCCAAAAAGCGAGGCATAGCTCTTTCATAATTTCGCAGCACGGATTCCTGCTGCAGACGATATTTTTTGCCGTCTGCTACGGTTTACGTCTTAGGTGTTACGCTCCATAGAAGCTTGTCGCTACAGCTAAAATGCAATTCCCTGCCTGCCCTGACTGCCGTCAGGCAGGCGGCAGGCAGGCTTGCAGACCGAAGTGAAGCGACGTGCCAAAAAATACCTAATTGTCCGCGTTGCAGGAACCCGCGCTGCTCATTGTTATTGAGGAAAAGTTACCATAAATACCAAATGCAGCAATATGCATACATTAGATTTTTTATTATTTCAAGATAACTTAAAGACATATGATAAGACTAGTTAGAAAATTTCTTCAACTACTTTTTTGGTCTGTTCTTTGTGCGTTTGTTGCTTATTTTATTGTAAACATGACCTAATTTTTTGTAGCTAAACAGATAGATGTAATACAAAAAATTTGCGTGGCTTTTGCTGTATGGGTTGATGTTGTCTGCGTACAGGGACGTTGCGTTGCAAACAGTGGAAAATGGCCGAAGTGGAATAAATTATGGATCAATTAATTAATAATTATGCGTTTATAGATAGCCAGAATTTGAATCTCGCTATCCAGGAGTTAGGGTGGAAGCTTGATTTTAAAAGATTCCGCCGTTATCTCTCTGATAAATATAACGTGGTCAAAGCCTTCGTTTTTATTGGCTATGTGCCAACGAATCAGAGCTTATATACTTCTTTGCAATCCCATGGCTATATTCTTATTTTTAAGCCGACTTTAAATATTGGTGACGGGAAGGTCAAAGGCAATATTGATGCGGAATTAGTATTGCATACCATGATTGAGTATCAAAATTATGACAAAGCTATCGTCATAACCGGAGACGGTGATTTCCATTGCTTGGTGGAGTATTTGAAGAAGCAAAATAAATTATGCAAGATTATCGTACCGAATCGCAGTAAATTTTCTTCGCTTTTGAGAAAATTTTCCGGGGATATGGCTTTTGTGAGCGATTTACGCGGCAAACTTGAGTATAAATAAAAAGAGGCATTCCGCGGGACGAGCCCTTTGGATAGCCTCTCATCGTGATACAGTTAAAATATAACCTATTTATTGGAGTCTGTCAAGTTTTATATGGAACGGCATATTGAGAAGTTTTTAAGATACTTAGAGATTGAAAAGAATTCATCTCCACATACCCTGATTAACTACAGGCTTGATCTGAAAGATTTCGCGGGTTTTGTAAAGGGCATTGATGTTGAAAAGATAGATTATCTTCTTGTGCGTAAATATCTCGCGCACTTAAAAGAAAAGAACCTCACGGCCCGTAGTGTTGCGCGCAAGTTGTCTTCTTTAAGGAGCTTGTTCAGGTTTCTCATAAAGGAAGGGTTTTTAAAGCTTAATCCTACTGCCGCCATTCATTCGCCGAAACAAGATAAGTTCCTGCCGAAATTTTTGACTGAGGCAGACGTGATCAAGCTGATAGAGGCGCCTGATCGCGATACGCTTAAAGGCCTGCGCGACACGGCCATCCTTGAGACCTTGTATTCTACGGGCATGCGCGTTTCTGAACTTGTTTCTTTGACCGAGGAGGCGATAGATTTTATAGGCGCGACTGTCAAGGTCATGGGCAAAGGCAAGAAGGAGAGGATGCTGCCTATCGGCGAGCGGGCGCTGCGCGCCATCAGGAATTATTTAAAGAAACGCAATGTCCGGACAAGGGTGATCTTTTTAAACAAGAATAAAAAACAACTAGGGCCGCGCGGTATTCGCAAGATGATGGACGCCTATATTCGCAAGATAAGCTTAAAAGAGCATATCTCGCCGCACACGATGAGGCATTCATTCGCGACCCACCTCTTAGACCATGGCGCTGACTTAAGAAGCGTGCAGGAACTCTTGGGCCACGCCAATCTCTCTACTACGCAGATCTACACGCACCTGACTACGGAAAAATTGAAATCCGTATATGAAAAGGCGCACCCGAGGGCCTGATATGTTCTATTTTTTCTATGACCTGTTGATAATTATCGCGGCCTTGATCTATCTGCCGTTCTATGCCTTGCGCGGAAGGGTGCATCGGCGCTTATTTGTAAGGCTCGGATTTTTTAAGAATGATCTTTTTAAAGAAATACAAGGCAAAGACGTTATCTGGGTGCACGCGGTGAGCGTCGGAGAAGCGCGGGCATGCGAATCTTTGGTGAGATTGTTCAGGGAGAGCTGGCCTGAAAAGAAGATCATCGTTTCCACAGTGACGCCTACGGGATACGAGCTCCTGCGCAAAATATTAAAAGAGCCTGAGTTGATCTTTTACGCGCCTTTAGACATCTCGTTTGTCGTCAATAAATTTCTGTCTGCCATACGTCCGTCGCTCTTGGTCATTATGGAGACCGAGATATGGCCTAATCTGATACGTTTGAGTAAATCAAGGGGTTGCCGCGTCGTGGTGGCTAACGGCAGGATATCGGATAATTCTTACGGTGGTTATCAGAGGATAAGGCCTATCCTCGCGCCAATTTTAAACGATGTTGACCTGTTCTGCATGCAGACCGATGTTGCTGTGGATAGGATAACGGCGTTGGGCGCAAGCAGTGAGAGGGTAAAAAGGACGGGGAATATAAAATTTGATATTTCATCTTGCGTCACAGAGTCCGGCGCGATAGCGCGGCTAAAGGGCCTTATGGGCGATTCTTTTCTTTTGATCGCCGGCAGCACGCACGAGAATGAAGAGGAAGTGCTGCTTGGTATCTATGCTTCGCTGCGAAAAGATTTTAATAATTTAAGGCTGCTTATAGCGCCGCGTCATGTCCAGAGGGTAGATAAGATCCGGCGGATGGTTAAACTACAAGGATTAGAGGCAGCGTATTTTTCAAACCTGAAGAGTTTGAACTCAAGTGTCGTGGTCTTGCTGGATACAATAGGCGACCTGAACTCTTTGTATAAGTTCTGTGATATCGCTTTCGTGGGAGGAAGCCTTGTCAACAAAGGCGGCCATAACCCTATAGAACCGGCGCTATTCTCCAAGCCCGTAATATTCGGCAAATACATGGGGAATTTTAAGGAGATCAGGGATATTTTTATCAGTGAAAAAGCCGCCTTGGAGGTGGACAGCGCAGCAGGCCTGGAATATGAATTGCGGCGTTTGCTCGCCGATGAGCCAGAGAGGAAGGCATTGGGCCAACGCGCGCGCGGGCTTTTGGATAAGAACAAGGGCGCAGCGCTGCGGACTTTTGCCGAGATAAAGAAGGTTGTAACATGAATGGGTTAAAGATCTTCTACACGCAAAACAAACTGACTTCGGCTTATATCGTTCTTTGGCCGTTATTGTTCCTTTTGTCATGCGTTTTCGCTCTCCTTCTTTTTGCGCGGGGATTTTTTTACAGGATCGGCATTTTTAAGTCCTACAGGTCCGGCCCTAAAGTTATCAGCATAGGGAATATCACCTTGGGCGGCACAGGTAAGACTCCTTTTGCGGCGTATCTGGCAAAGCGCCTGAGGTCAGAAGGCCATCGGGTGGCTATTTTACTTAGGGGATATAAAAGGCCTAGGCAAAATGACAGCATGGGTTCTACAGAATATCATGCCATGGGGGATGAGGCGAGTATGCTAAAAGCGGCTTGCGGCGAAGGCATTGATGTGCTTGCCGATAAGGACCGCGCCCTTCTTGCTGGGCAACTGGAAAAGGAGAAGGCCGTTGATACGGTCATACTTGATGACGGCTTCCAGTATTTTAGATTAAAAAGAGACTTGGATATCGTTACCATAGACGCGAGCTCTCCTTTTGGCAATAAGTTCATTCTACCGTTGGGCCATTTGCGCGAGCCGCTTAGTTCTTTAAAAAGGGCTGATTGTTTTTGCCTGACGCGCTGCGATGAAGCATCCGAATACATGATAGGGGAACTCAGGTCTTTTTTGAACCGCTTAAACCCGGCTGCTCTTGTGTTAAAAGCATTTTATGTCCCGGAATCTTTATATGATTTGAAAAAAAACAGGAAGGAATTTCTTGAAACCCTCAAGAACAAAGATGTCTGTTTATTGGCAGGCATCGCGAATCCATTCTCTTTTTTAAAGACCGTCAGGGATCTGGGCGCTAACATTTCTTTAAAGGTATTTTTTGATGATCATCATCACTATAGCCCGGCCGAAATAACTGATGCGGCTTTGCGGTGCAGAGACGCAAAAATAAGAACGATCGTGACGACTGAGAAAGATGCAATGCGCTTGTCGAGATTTGTTTTAGAGCAAGACCCGGGAGTGGATATTTTTGTTTTAAAGATCGCGCTTAAGATCGTAGAAGGAGAAGAGGCGTTAAGTGGCAGATTACATACTTTATATCGCCCTTAGGATCGTTGTCTTTTTTTTAAGGTTCTTGCCTATCGCGGCCTGGCTTTTTGTCGCCAGATCTTTAGGGTGGGCCTATTATTATGTGGCAGGCAAAAAGAACGTGAGAGCCTGCGCGAATTTAAAACTCGCTTTCGGCATCAAAGGGCAACGCGCGTTGAAGGCCATCTTAAAACAGATGTATCAGAGGTTTGCCCAGAATTTTATGGAGGCGCTCTATCTGCCTTATGTTGATGAGTGTTACGTCAGGAAATACATCCGTATCCCGGATAAGCCGGTTGTTGAAGAGGCGTTGTTATCCGGCCGCGGCATCATCTTTTTGGGTTCCCACGCGGGAAGCTGGGAGTTGTCAAATATCGCCTGCGCCATGTTATTCTCTGATAAAAGCGCATACGCGATGTTAGCTCAACCGCAGGCCCGCCACAAGAGGTTAGATGCTTTCTTAAATTTTTTAAGGGAATCCAAGAAATGCCATGTGATCAGGGTGGATGAATTAAAAAAAATGGTTGAGCATTTGACCGGTAACAATATGCTGGGCGTAGTGGCTGACCACGGAGGCAAAGAAGGCATCCCGATAGAATTTTTTGGAAAGCCGGCCATGACGCCTGTGGGGAGTGTTCGGCTTTCCCGGAAGCTGGGTTCTAAAATAGTCCTCGCTTTTATGCGCAGGACCAGCGGGCCGTATCACGAGATGTATTTTAAGCCTTATGAATTGATAAGGAGCGCTGACGCAGGGCTTGACCTTCAAACGAACCTGACGAATATAAATAAGGCCTTTGAGCATTGGATAACACGCTACCCCGAAGAGTATCTGTGGTCTTATAAGAGGTGGAAGTATTCGCCTCAGAAGAATATTCTCGTCCTTAGCGACGGAAAGATCGGGCATATTAAACAATCCCTGGCCGTAGTAGATATGGTAAGGCTCGCAGGTTTTCAGGTCAAGAGCGACGTCGTTGTCCTTGAATATCTGCGCCGCCGTTTTAACCACGCGCTTTCGCTTATCGGCCTGTTGTTCGGAGCCAGGGCGGCGCTGGCGTGCCTGCCCTTTTTTTTCAAAAAGGAGATGCTCCGGAATATGGCGCATCACTGTTACGATATGGTAGTTTCCGCGGGGGCTTTGCCTGCTGTCGTCAATCTGGCTATTGGCATTCAAGATGACGCGAAGTCTGTGGCAGTAATGAGGCCGGGCATATTGCCTGTGGGGCGCTTTGACATAGTGATAATGCCGGAGCATGACCGCCCGCCTTCTTTAGCTAACGTCCTGGTGACCGTGGGGTCTTTGAATTCGGTGGGCATTGAGTCCATAAAACGCGATTTTGAAATTCTTGCATCGCTTTATCCGGCTCTGAACGAAGAGGCATTAAGCGGCAAATTAAAGATCGGCGTTTTGATCGGAGGGAACTCCAAAAACTATAAACTGACTGAGGATATGGCGGCCTTCTTGTGCGGCCAGCTCAAAAAGGCCTTAGACGATCTTGACGGCCATTTGTTTCTTACCACTTCCCGCCGGACGCCTATGGATGTCGCGCTCGCCTTGAAAAACTGTTTTAAAAACGATCCCCGCGTTAAACTTTTTGTAGTTGCGGCCGAAGATAACCCGCAGGGAACTGTGGGCGGCATCTTTTATCTTTGCGACATTGTGATCGTTTCGGGCGAGAGCATATCCATGGTCTCTGAGGCCGTGGCTTCGGGTAAGCACGTGGTCGTATTTGAACCTCGCTCAAGGACAGAAAACAATAAAGTCAGAAGATATCTTAATTTTCTGGCCGGCAAACAATATATATACCTGCTTAAATTGAATGATATTTACGATAAGCTGTCCTGGATCGTTTCAGAGAAACCAAAACCGCAGATCCTGGATGCAAAATCGCAGATATTAGAAGGCTTGAGAAAGATCCTATAATGGAAAATAACCTGCATATGATACTGATGCCTAACCACTTCGTAGGCACAGTAGTTCCCGCTTGCGCGGGATTTCGCTGCATAGACATTACGGTGCTCAAAATTCGCCCTGACAACTTACGTCGCAACAAACGCTCCGCAAATTGTGGGCTCATTTAATGAATATTTTACAGATCTTGCCTCAACTTAACGTCGGCGGGGTTGAAACCGGCACTGTTGATCTCGCCAAATACCTTGTTAAAAACGGCCATGGCTGTGTGGTTATCTCGGGTGGCGGCGAATTGGTCAGGGAGCTTGAGAACTGCGGCATAAGGCACTATACATTGCCGGTGGATAGCAAGGCTTTTTGGATCATGTTAAAGGCCGCCGGAAAAGTCGCCGAGATCATCCGGCAAGAGAAGATAGATATCGTTCACGCGCGTTCCCGTGTGCCTGCCTGGGTCGGTTTTATGGCCACGCGGAGAGCGAACGCGGTATTATTGACTACTGCGCACGGCCATTACAGCAGGCATATTTTTAGCTATATGATGGGGCAGGGCAAGTATACAATTGTGCCGAGTTCAGTTATAGGCAAACACATGATAGAGGATTTTGGCGTGCCGTATGAGAATATCCGCCTTATACCGAGGAGTGTGGACCTGGAAAGATACGCCTTTAGGGGCCTTAAAGAGCGCAGGGGCAAAGAATTCGTCGTGGGCGTCATTGGCAGGATCACGCCTATCAAGGGGCAGATCTATTTTTTGAAGGCCATGGCTAAGATCCTTCGGTCTGCTTCGTCAGTCAAGGCATTGATCGTAGGAGGAGTCTCTGCCGGCAAAGACTCCTACATGGAGGAGCTGGAAGTCTGGATGAGGCGTTTGGGTTTGTCGCATTGCGTTTCTTTCCTGGGGAATAGGCGCGATATCCCGGAGATCCTTTCCGGCCTGGATTGTTTGGTAATGCCTTCCATAGCTGAGGAATCTTTTGGCCGGGTCATCGTAGAAGCCCAGGCCAGCGGCGTGCCGGTCGTCGCCACAAAGGTTGGGGGAGTCGTTGAGATCATTGACGATCAGGTAAACGGGCTTCTCGTATATCCCAAAGATTCAGACGGCATGGCTGATGCCGTTTTGAAGATCTTGCGAGATGAGCCTTTTGCCGGCAGGCTTGCCGCTAACGCCAGAAAAAAAGTGGAAGAAAAGTTCTCTCTTACGAAAATGGCTGACGATACCATAAGAGTATATGAGGAAGCCCTGACGCAGCCGCGTATATTGGTCATTAAGATCAGCGCAATAGGGGATGCCATTTTATCTATTCCTTCTTTTAAGGCGCTAAAGTCAAAATTTCCTTCTTCAAAGGTTGTTTGTCTTGTGGGGATGCAGGCTAAGGATGCCTTTGGGCGCTGCCCCTATATTGATGAGTTGATCGTCTATGATATTAAAAATAAAGATAAAGGCTGGCGCGGGGTATACAGGTTAGCCAGGAAACTAATGCGCCGCAGGTTTGATCTTGTAATTGACCTTCAGAATAACAAGAAGAGCCATATCTTAAGCTACGCTACTTTTAGCGCCCGGCGCTATGGCTATGACAACGGTAAGTTCAGCTTTCTTTTAAACCACGCGATAAAAGATACTCCCGGCCTTGTCGGCCCTGTAGAGCATCAATTCCGCGTTTTAAAGATGTTGGGCATTGATTATAACGGCGAGGCATTGGAGCTGTGGCCTTCGGCAGAGGATAATAAATTCGCCGAAGCATTTTTATCCCAGCCGGCATCCGAAAAAAAGCTCATAGGGGTCAATATAGGCTCAAGCCCGCGATGGCAGAGCAAGCGCTGGCCATACAGAAGGTTCGCTCAACTATGCGACCAGCTGATAGCTAAAGGTTACCGCGTTATTTTGACGGGGAGCGTCCATGACGCTACAACAGCGAAAAAGATATTAAAAGAGATGAAGGCAGAGCCTCTGTGTTCCGTAGGCCGAACTACCTTAATGCAACTGGCAAGCCTTATAAAAAAATGCGATTGTTATGTTACGGGCGATTCGGCACCCATGCATGTGGCTGCAGCGGCCGGAGTCCCTTTTGTGGCATTTTTTGGGCCTACGTATTCCGCCAGGCATTTGCCTTTACAGAGTTCGTCTGTGGTGTTGCAGAAGGCCTGTGTGCCTTGTTATAAAGGTACCTGTAGAAAAAAAGAACACGAGTGCATGGAAAAGATAACTGTCCAAGATTGTCTCGCCGCTGTAGAGGAGTTGTTGAGAAAATGAAGGTTTTACTTTTGGCGAATCACGTAAATTTCGGCGGCATCACGGCGTATATGCTGAATCTCTGCCAGGCTCTGGCCGGCAAGGACGGTTTTGAATATGTCGTCGCGTCACGCGGCGGGGACTTGGAAAAAGAGCTTATTGCGTCCGGCGTGCGTCATATCCGCGTCCCGTTATCAACAAAATGCGAGGTAAGCCCGAAGATGTTCATATCTTTTTTAAGATTATTGCCTATTGTAAGGGCCGATGGCATAGATGTATTTCATGCGAATACGCGCGTAACACAGGTCCTGGCTTCTTTATTGTCTTTAGCGACAAAGAAACCGTATATCTCAACATGCCACGGTTATTTCAGGCCGCGAATAGCGCGCAGGCTTTTTCCATGCTGGGGCAAGAAGGTCATTGCCATAAGCGACCAGGTCCGGCAGCATTTAATAGATGATTTCAGGCTTGACCCATCCCGGGTTGAGTTGATATATAACGGCATTGATCTAAAGAAGTTTCGTGATCATTCTAAAGACGATGTCCGGGAGCAGAAAATTAAGCTGGGCCTTGACCCGGATAAGAAGGTGATAGGCCATATAGGCAGGCTTTCGTCCGTAAAAGGGCAGAACGTTTTAGTCCTGGCTGCCGAACGCATGATGCGCGCGAGGAAAGATATTCAGTTCCTTATTATAGGCGACGGAGACGAAGCCGCTGAGCTCGCGCGCCTTATACGCGAAAAAAATTTGCAGCATAACGTTTTTATAAGGCCTTCAATGCCCGATACTTCGCTTGCATTAAGCCTGATGGATGTTTTTTGCATGCCTTCTCTGCAGGAGGGTTTGGGAATATCTATCTTAGAGGCTATGGCCAGCGGGGTTCCTGTGGTGGCATCACGCGTCGGAGGCATCCCTTCTATTATCAAAGACGGCGAGACCGGCCTTCTATGCGCGGCCGGCGATGTTGGTTCTTTTTCCGCGTCTCTATCAAAGATCTTAAACGACAAGGCGCTGGCCGAAAGCCTCATTGAAAAGGCGAAGCAGAACATAAGAGAAAAATTTTCTTTAGATACTATGGCCCAAAAGACGCGGCGTCTTTACTTATCAACGAGCGGTCATTTGGAGATAAAGTGATGGATAATGCGAAAGGCAGCCGCGAAGATTTTTCGGCTAAAGAGCGCATCCTGGTTGTTGAAGTGAACTGGCTGGGGGACGTATTGTTCTCAACACCGGCTATCAGGGCCGTCAGGGCGAAATTCCCCGGCGCCTATATCGCCGCTCTTGTGGTGCCGCGCTGCAGGGCTTTATTGCAGGGGAACAATTATTTAGATGAGGTCATGGTGTTTGACGAAGAAGGCCGGCATAAGGGCCTTATCGGCAAGTTCAGGCTTATCGCGGAGTTAAGAAGCAGGAGGTTTGATACGGCCTATATCCTGCGCGCCTCTTTGACGCGTACCCTTTGTGTTTTTTTAGCAGGTATAAAAAAAAGGATAGGCTACGCCAACAAGAAGAGCAACTTTCTTCTAACTCAGAGGGTGGCTTTGCCAAAAGGAGATCTCCACAGGGCAGACACTTATTATTACCTTGTGGTGAAGACAAAGATACCGGATGGGGAGCGGCATTATGATTTTTTTGTTTCTTCCGAAGACAGGAAATTCATAGACGGTTTTTTACAAAAGCATAGCCTGGGAACAGGTAAAAAGATCGTCGTTTTACATGTCGGAGGCAATTGGAATCTAAAGCTTTGGCCCAAAGAATATTTTGCCAACGTCATTGATGAGCTGATCAGCCATTACAATGCTGACGTTATAATCTCCGGGTCCTTTATGGACCACCCTTTGGCGCAAGAAATAGCGGCTATAGCCAAACATAAGCCTTTTGTCGCCTGCGGCCTTACGACCTTAAAGCAGCTTGGAGTCCTTTTTGCCAAAAGTGACCTTGTCATATCGGCTGATTCAGGGCCTTTGCATATAGCGATGGCGATGCAGGCCAGGACTGTCTCGCTTTTTGGGCCGACTTCGCCAGAGATAACAGGGCCTTTTGGCCGGGGCGACTTTTCTATACTGCAAAACAAGGATTTACCGTGTGTAATCCCTTGCTATAATCTTGAATGCAAGGATAATATATGCATGCGTTCTATTTCAGTCCAACAGGTATTAAACGAGGTTGAAAAACGGGGATGGTTGAAACGGCTGACATAAATAAAATACTTTATATCACTATGAGTAATTTGGGCGACGCAGTGATGGGGTTGCCTGCTTTTGATTTTTTAAGAAGGGAATACCCTCTTGCAAAGATCACGGTAGTTGCCGGGCCGCGCACGAAATGTGTCTTTGAAAATCATCCCGATGTTGACGAGCTGATAGTGTTTGACAAGCATGCGCCTTTGCGCCGCAAGATCAGCCTGTTTTTCAAGCTAAGGAAAGCTGGTTTTGACTGCGTTGTGGATCTCAGGGATACGTTCTATCGCTGGGGTGTGAGCGCGAGATACAAGAATCCGGCATTGGTCATTTTTCCGGCCTGGGCCGTCCATAGTAGCCAGAAACATCTTTATAGGACGCTTCTCGCCATTAAGGGTGCCTCTGTGGACTTTGTAGACAAGGATGCATTTGTTGAAATGGCCGCGTCCAGGAGAAATCCATCTTTCATTACCCCGGGAGACCACGCTTATATTGAGGAGCTTTTAAAGAATAATAATGTCTTAAAGAATGATGAATTGGTCTTGATCGTGCCCGGTGCGAGAAGCCGCTTAAAACGATGGCACAAGGAGGGATATGCCCAGGTCATCTCCGAGATAAGAAAGAAATACGGCTATAAAGTTGTTGTTATCGGAGACGCAGGCGAAGGGCCCATGGCTCAGGAGATCATCGGCGCATCCGGCAGCGACGCCATTGATCTGTGCGGTAAGATGGATTTTGGACAGCTTTGCAGCCTTGTCCAGCGCTCCAAGCTTGTCATAGGCAATGACAGCGGCGTTTTGCAGATAGCCGGTTATTTAGACAGGCTTGTTGTGGGTATCTATGGGCCATCAGATCATAAAGAATATGGGCCGTGGTCTAAGAGGGGTATCGCGGTCAGGAAAAATATCTTATGCGCTCCTTGTGGTAAGGCGCATTGCAGTCATGACAACGAATGCATTAAGACTGTTACGCCTTATGACGTATTATTGGCAGTGCGCCTCGTATTGGAAGGCCAGGAAGCCAACGCTCGCGAAAACCAATACAAGAGGATCCTTATTGTCCGCACGGACCGCATCGGCGATGTTTTGATATCAACGTCTGTTGTTAAAGCGCTGCGCGACAGCTACCCATCGAGCTATATCGCCATGATGGTCTCTCCTTACACCAAAGACCTTGTTGAAGGCAATCCTTATCTGGATAGCGTCGTTGTCTTTGATAAGGACAAAAAGCACAAAGGCCTTTTTGCTACTTTGGGCTTTAGCCGTAGATTAAAAAATATGGAATTTGACGTCGTGATCATCTTGCACCCTACGGTGCGCGTTCATCTTATATGTTTTCTGGCGGGCATAAGGGAACGCATCGGCTATGACCGCAAGGCCCCTTATTTTTTGACGACTGTTGTTGAGCATACGAAACAGTATGGAGTGCGTCATGAAATTGAATACAACTTTGACCTTTTAAAACCCCTTGGCATCTCCGAGGTCAATAAGGAACTTTACATGCCTATAAAGGCGTGTTCCGAACATTTTGTAGATGAGGTTTTAAAAGAGGCGGGCGTGACTCCACAGGACAGGCTGGTAGTCATTCATCCTGCTTCAAGCTGCGTGTCGCGGCGTTGGCCCATCCATAAATTCGCAGAGCTCATAGACCGATTATTTATGTCTTTTCGCGTCAAGGTCTTGATCGTATCAGATGCTATCCACGGCGCGATCTCTAAAGAGTTGACCTCTCTGACAAAAACGAGGCCGATTGACTTGTCGGGCCGTTTTAATCTAAGCGAACTGGCGAGCCTATTTAAGAGATGTTCGCTTGTTATTTCCAATGATTCCGGGCCGGTCCATATGGCTGTGGCTGTTAAAACGCCGGTTATCTCCATTTTCGGCAGGAACCAACCTGGCCTGGACCCGGTGCGGTGGAGGCCTCTGGGGGAGACAGATGTATTCTTACACAAAAAGACAGATTGCGCGCCGTGCTTAGCCCACAATTGTATCAATAATTTTAAGTGTCTTGAGGCTATCAGCATAGAAGAAGTGCTCGCTTGCGCCTCAAGGCTTTTGAATAGATCGCAACAGGAAATAAGAGTGGCAGACCAACAAACAAATAGGAGGGTAGGATGAACGAGATGAAGATCAGTGCTGTTGTCGGCGTGTCTGTAACGGTATTGGCTGTAGTGACGGCGTTCGCTTTTAGTTTTGCTACCGTCGCTTACCAGAGGCAAGTCGCCAAGCTCGTTAAGGTCAACAAAGAGTATAAACAGACGATGGAAGAATATAAGTCAGCCTTAGAAAATATAAAAAATGAGATCGCAAAGGCCGGGATCAAAGTTCAGTAAAAGTGCAATAGCTTAATTTGGCTTGGCAAGGCTTGAAACATTCATTGACGCTATAGCAAGGTATTGATATAATTTTGAGCACCTTAATGTGCACCGTAGGTGCATCCAGCGAAATACCCGCGGGTTTGGCGGGTATTTAGAGCAACGTAAAAGAGCCTAACACTATGGATTTAACCAAGTTAAAGACATATTCCATTAAGAAGAGGAAGAGCAAGGTCAGCAGGCAAGAGTTAGCTCGCGTATTGAAAGCTGGTAGCAGTTTCCGAGATTTCCTGGATTCTCTTCCTGATATCCTCAAAGCAAAAGATTTAAAAGATGTAGTCTCGGCTATCGTCGCTGCCCGCAAAAAGAATAAGCCGGTGATGTTCCTGATGGGTGCGCACGTTATAAAGTGCGGCCTGTCGCCTATAGTCGTAGAACTCGTCAGACGCGGCATCGTAACGTCGGTTGCGTTAAACGGCGCAGGCATTATCCACGATTTTGAACTTGCTTTTTGCGGCGAGACTTCCGAAGACGTATTAAACGCTTTGAAAGACGGCAGTTTCGGCATGGTGCGCGAGACAGCTGATTTTATTAACTCGGCAGTGCGCGAGGGTGTATCAGAAGGCCGCGGGCTCGGAGAATCCGTGGGGCTGAAGATAGAAAAAGAGGGCCTCAAGTTCAAACATTTAAGCGTGGCTTATGCCTGTCTTAAGAAAAAGATACCCTTGACCGTGCACGTGGCTATTGGCACGGATATCATCCATCAGCACGCCTCTTTCAGCGGAGCAGATACAGGAGAGGCTTCGGCGCGCGATTTCAGACGGTTTACCGAAGAGGTGGCTAAGCTTGGCAACGGAGGTGTCGTAGTCAATATAGGCTCGGCTGTAATATTGCCGGAGGTTTTCTTAAAGGCCCTAAGTGTTGCGCGCAACCTGACCGGCAAGGTTGAAGGCTTTATGACGGTAAATATGGACATGAATTTTCATTATAGGCCGTTCCAGAATATAGTATCACGTCCGGTCGCGGGTTCCGGGCGCGGTTACTATCTTATAGGCCACCACGAGATCATGCTGCCTCTTTTGGCGCAGGCTGTTGTTGATAGGATAAAGTGAAGATGATGAAAAAAGCAGAAGTCAAAGCAATGCTCTCGCGTTTTGATAAGGCCCGTATCATGGTCATAGGCGATCTGATCCTGGACGAATTTATCTGGGGGCGAGCTGATCGGATCTCTCCTGAGGCTCCTGTGCCGGTGGTGTGGGCGCAGTCCCAATCCTATATGCCCGGCGGTGCTTCTAACGTGGCCAATAACGTCGCTTCTCTTGGCGCGAAAGTTTTTCTTTACGGAGTTGTTGGAGACGACAAGAACGGCAATATCCTGACCGATAAGCTGCGCGAGAAACGCGTAAACTGCGACGGCATACTTATTGATCCCCTGCGGCCCACGACAGTCAAGACGCGCATCATAGCCGCTCACCAGCAGATGGTCCGCGTGGATTGGGAGAATGTAGAACGATTGTCTTTGGATAAGGCCAAGAAGATGTTAGAAGTGGTGAAGAATAAAATAGACGATATGGACGCTTTGATAATTGAAGATTACGGCAAAGGGGTTGTCACTCCGTTTTTGCTTGAAAACATCATAGCTATGGCCAAACGGCGCAAAAAGATCATCACGGTAGACCCTAAGGTAGAACACTTTTCTTATTATAAAGGCGTGACCGCTATGACGCCGAACGAAAAAGAGGCGTCAGCCGGCGCCGGCGTTAAAATAGAAAGCGAACGCGATGTTGACGAGGCAGGCCAAAGGCTTTTGAAAAATTTAAAGTGCGAGGGGGTACTGATAACGCTTGGCGAAAAAGGGATGAAGCTCTATAAAGGCAAGAGTATCACGCATATCCCGACCGTCGCCCAAGAGGTCTTTGACGTTTCGGGCGCCGGAGATACCGTCATTTCTGTTTTTACTTTAGCTCTTTCTTGCGGGCTTAGGATGGAAGACGCCTCCAGGCTCGCCAATGTTGCCGCAGGTATAGTCGTAGGCAAGGTGGGCGTGGCCGTAGTGACAAAGGATGAGATATTAGAGGGCTGGGAAAGGTTCCGCGGGAGGATTGGATGAAGGCCATCGGCGTTATACCAGCCAGGTATTCTTCGGTGCGGTTTGAGGGTAAGGTGCTTGCGGACTTAATGGGTAAGCCCATGATACAGCACGTCTGGGAGAATGCTAAAAAGGCAAAGACTTTGGATGACCTTATAGTAGCCTGTGACGATGACAGGATCTATAAAGCAGTGTCTGATTTTGGCGGCAGAGCGGTCATGACTGCTAAGGCCCACACCAGCGGCACTGAGAGGATAGCCGAGGCAGTGGCGGATATGGACGTAAGGTTAGTCGTCAATATACAGGCTGATGAGCCGCTTGTTCACCCGTCAATGATAGATGACGTCGTTTATTCTCTTACGAACACCCCCGAGCTGTCGGTGGCCACCATTATGAAGCGCATAGAAGATGAAAAAGAGATACCCGACGCTAATGTTGTCAAGGTCGTCGTTAATAAAAAAGGGTACGCCCTGTATTTTTCACGCTGCCCCATACCTTTTGTGCGGGAAGAAGAACCCGGCATGCGGGTCCACTACAAACATATAGGGCTTTATGGTTATACAAAAGATTTTCTGTTTACGTATAAAAATATGCCGGATTCAAAACTTGAACAGCTTGAGAAACTTGAACAGCTGCGCATCTTAGAAAACGGCTACCTGATAAGAGTGATAGAGACTAAATACGAGACGATAGGCGTAGATACGCGTGAAGACCTGGATAAGGTCAGACAGTGGATGGTCGTCAAGTCGAAGATCTGAGCACCAAAATGTGCGCCGAAGGCGCATATTCCAGCGAAGTCCCCGCGGGTTCGGCGGGGAGTGAGGTTTTATATATGAATGTTCGCGAAGTAAAGATCGGTGAAATCCGCATAGGTTCAGGAAGGCCTTTGGTGTTGATAGCCGGGCCGTGTGTCATAGAATCCGAGAAGTCTATTCTTAGGCACGCGGAAAAATTAAAAAAGCTGACAAGTCTTATGGGTGTGCCGCTTATCTTTAAGTCAAGTTACGATAAGGCCAACCGCACGGCTATCTCTTCTTTTCGCGGGCCGGGCTTGAAAAAAGGCCTGCAGATATTAAAGAAGGTCAAGAAAGAATTTCAGTTGCCGGTTTTAAGCGACGTCCATAGCGTAGATGAGGCCAAGGCCGCTGGAGAGGTCTTAGATTGTTTGCAGATCCCGGCTTTTTTATGCCGCCAGACCGATCTCTTGGTAGCAGCCGCGAAAACCGGAAAGGTTATTAATGTCAAAAAGGGGCAATTTTTAGCGCCCTGGAATATGAAAGAGGCCGTAGAAAAGATAGAGAGCGCGAATAATCATAACATTCTTCTCACTGAGAGGGGTGTCTCGTTTGGTTACAACAATCTCGTAGTTGATTTTAGGGGCCTTAGTATAATGAGAGGCCTGGGGTATCCCGTTATTTTTGACGCCACACACAGCGTCCAGCTTCCCGGCGCCCAAGGTAGTTCCAGCGGCGGCGAAAGGGAGTATGTGGCCGCGTTATCCCGCGCCGCGGTCGCGTTTGGCTGCGACGGGTTATTCCTGGAGGTCCACGAGAAGCCGCAGGTAGCGAAGTGCGACGGGCCGAATATGATCTCGATAGACGGCCTACAAGGCATTTTATCAACGGTCCTGGGTTTAGACAGGGTCGTTTTAAAAAATAAGATACGATAAAAATGTACATTAAACAGGCCAAAAAGGTTTTAAAGATAGAGGCTCAGGCCATACTGTTATTATCCAAAAGATTGGGCGTTGAGTTTAATAAGGCTATTGAACTTCTTGCCAAATGCCGGGGTAAGGTGATCGTAACCGGGATGGGCAAGGGCGGTATTATCGGCGAGAAGATCTCGGCCACCCTTTCTTCCACAGGCACTCCGAGTATGTTCCTTCATTCCGCCGAAGCGATCCACGGCGACCTCGGCCGAGTGGCGAAAGATGACGTTATCCTTGCGATATCCAACAGCGGAGAGACCGAAGAGGTCGTCCGGTTCCTGCCTCTGATAAAAAAGATCGGCGCAAGGCTTATAGCGCTTACGGGTAATACGCGGTCCACGCTTGCCAAATACAGCGACGTAGTTTTAGACGTTTCGGTCAGGCACGAGGCCTGTCCGTTGGGGTTGGCGCCTACGGCTTCAACTACCGTGACGCTGGCGATGGGCGATGCCATCGCGGTCTGCCTTTTAAAGAAAAAAGGTTTTAGAGAAGAGAATTTCGCGTTTTATCATCCCGGCGGTTTTCTGGGGAAAAAATTGCTTTTAAAAGTTGACGATATCATGCGTAAGGGCAATGCTAATCCCGTTGTCAATGAGTCGGCTCTGGTCAGGGATGTCTTGTTTGAGATCACCGAGGCCCGCGCGGGCGCTGCCAGCGTAGTAAATAAAAAGGGCAGGTTGAGCGGTATTTTTACGGACGGCGATCTGCGCAGGCATTTAGAAAGCGACACTGATCTTGTTTTAAAAAAAGTCAAAGACGTCATGACAAAAGGCCCTATCACTATTTCTAAGGATTGTCTGGCGAGCGAGGCTTTAAGGATATTGAAAGAAAAGCGTATTGATGAACTACCCGTAGTGGATGCCAGGCTCAGGCCTATCGGCATGCTGGACGTGCAGGATCTACTGAAGGCCGGCCTTGTTTGAGATGACGAAAAAACTTAAAATGAAGATCAAAAAAGTGAAGTTTCTCCTTCTGGATGTTGATGGTGTGCTGACGGATGGCCGCATTATCTACGACAGCAAAGAGCGGGATTCTAAATGCTACGATGTCCACGACGGGCTCGGTGTCTATCTTTTGAGCAGGATGGGGATAAAGACCATACTCATCACGGCCAGAGGTTCGGGGTCTATAAAACCGCGCGCCAGGGATATGCAGGTGGAGGCGGTCTATGAGGGCATCCTTCCTAAGACCAAAGCCTATGAAACCATATGCAGGAAGTATCGCCTGCGCGATGAAGATATCTGTTTTGTCGGTGACGACTTAGTGGATCTGGGGATCTTACGAAGAGCCGGTTTCCCCGTTGCGACGAGTAACGCCCGCGACGAGATAAAAAGGGCCGCCCTTTATGTGACGAAGCAGAGCGGCGGCCGCGGAGCTGTCAGGGAAGTCGCTGAGTTGATCTTAAAATCCAAAGGCCTCTGGAAAAAGGCGCTGGAGATATATAGTTGACAACTTAGAAAAAAACATGAAGAAGACAGCTTTAGTGTTTCTGGTATTTTTTGCTTTGCCTTATTTTGCTATGCCCGCGGACACTAGCATTTCTTCTTCGGCTGAGCCAGCATCTGTTGCGGCGCAGCCGCAACAGATGCTGGATTTTAACATCGCCGGCTACGGCGCTGCGGGCCAAAAGACTTGGGAAGTCCAGGGCGCTTCTATGGATATGGAAGGTAAAGACGTCAATATTTCCGATATCACCGCTCATCTATACGGGGATAAAGAGAATATGGTCTTGACCGCGGACCACGGGCGTTTTGATAAAGATACGGGTATCGTGTATCTTAAGGACAATGTCAGGGCCGTGACCGCTACCGGAACCGAGCTTACCACAAATACGCTGGATTGGTCTCAGAAAGACCAGACGATCACGACAGGCGATAAGGTGAACATCACTAAAGAGAACATGACTGCCCAGGGCCAGGGCATAGAGGCCAAGCCTGATCTTAAGATCGCAAAATTTGAGAAAGACGTAGTTGTGACCATAGATGAGCAGAAAAATGCGCAGAAACCGACGGAAGGCTTAGGATTCGGCAAGGGTAAGATGGTGATCACATGCGACGGCCCCATGGAGATGAGCTATGAAAAGCAATACGCTATTTTTCAGAATAACGTCAAGGTAGACAGCGAGGGTGACCAGGGTACCATGATAGCTGATAAGATGACCATTACTTTTAACTCGGCCACCAAACAGATAGATAAGATGGAAGCAACAGGCAACGTCAAGATCGTACGCGGCGAAAATACCTCTTATAGCGACGGCGCCATATTTACGGCGTCTGACAAAAGACTTGTGTTGACGGGCCGGCCTAAACTCGTGATGTTTACTGAAGAGGGGTTGAATGTTTCTCCTTGAGGCCAAAGGATTAGTCAAAAGCTACCATCATCGCAGGGTCGTAGATGAGGTTGATCTTGAGGTGAAACGCGGAGAGATCGTAGGCCTGCTCGGCCCAAACGGAGCGGGTAAGACGACGACGTTTTATATGATCGTCGGCATCATTGCGCCCGAACAGGGCAAGATAGTCTTTGACAATAACGATATCACGCGCCTGCCCATTCACCAGAGGTCCGGCTTCGGCATCGGATACCTGGCGCAGGAGAGTTCGGTCTTTCGCAAGCTCACCGTTGAAGAAAATATCATGGCGGTCTTAGAGACATTGCCTATTTCTTACCGCGAGCGCAAAAAGAGGCTCAATAATCTTTTAGATGAGCTTAAGATAGCCCCTTTAAGGAAACACAAGGCCTACACGTTATCCGGCGGTGAACGCCGCCGCCTTGAGATCACGCGCGCCTTGGTGACTAATCCTTCTTTTATACTTTTGGATGAGCCGTTTTCGGGTATTGACCCTATTGTTGTGGCCGATGCTCAAGCTATCATCCGCGACCTTAAAGAAAAAGGGCTGGGTGTTTTATTGACGGACCATAACGTGCGCGAGACACTTTCTATAACAGACCGCGCTTACTTGATCGCTCAAGGAAAGATCCTGATCGCCGGTTCCGCGTCTGATCTGATAAACAATCCCAAGGCGAGGGAACTTTATTTGGGTGAAAAATTCAGAATGTGATCCAGAAAGGATCAGACCGGCCCAATTTGCGCTACCAAGCGCACACCCGCGCCTCCATATGCGCGGGGTGCCATTAAGGGCCGGGTGTAACTCAGAAAGGGTAGGAGAGGATGCAATGAAAGTAACTGCGACAAAATCCAACGAAAACAAAGTCACTCTGGATATTGAAGTTCCTAAGGAAACGGTCAAGAAAAAGGTTGACGAGGTCTATGGAAAAATAGCTCAGGAGGCCAAGATCCCGGGATACAGGCCGGGTAAAGCTCCTCGGCATATACTTGAGCAGTATCATTCTCAGGCCGCGCGCGAGGAGGCGATAAAAGGCCTTATTTCTGATTCTTATCAGGAAGGTATCAAAAACGAGAACGTTGATGTCATTGATATGCCCGAGATAAGCGAAGTAAAGTTAGAAGGCGATGTATTGACTTATAAGGCGCAGGTAGAAGTCAGGCCTGATATCAAGATCAAACAGTACAAAGGATTGAAATTAACGAAAAGCGAAGTCAAGATAGAGCCAAGCGAAGTAGAAGAGTATTGCAAACAGCTAAAACAGGCGCGTTCAGGCGAGATAAGCGATGAGCGCCTCGCGCGCAGCCTGGGATACAAGACAAAGGAAGAGTTCTGTGACTGCCTTAATAAACAGCTATTTTTAAAAAAAGAGAACGACCAGAGGGCAAAGTTAGAAAAAGAATTGATAAGCCAGCTTGTCAAGAATGCCTCTTTCGCGGTCCCGGCGTCACTCGTTGAGAAGAGGGCACATGAGTTGGAACATCAGGCAGAGCACCAGATGGCCGAGTACGGCCTTCCCGATGACCGTATTAAAGAACGCCTAAAAGAATTTGGGCCCAAGTTTAAGACAGAAGCCCAAGAACAGGTCAGGGTCTTTTTGCTTTTAGAGACTATCGCCAAACTTGAGAACATAAAGATAGATGACCATATGATAAATCACGTCATTGAATTTCTGTTTGCTGAAGCGGATTGGCAATAAACATGGAGGATGTTATGTCAAACGGACAAGTTCTGGTTCCTATGGTAATAGAGCAGTCAAGCAGGGGTGAGAGGGCTTATGATATTTATTCGCGCCTCTTAAAAGAGAGGATCATTTTCGTCGGCACGCCCATTGATGATAACATCGCTAACCTCGTTATCGCCCAGTTATTATTCTTGCAGATGGAAGAGGTAGGCAAAGACATAAGCGTCTATATTAATACGCCGGGCGGGTCAGTGACGAGCGGCCTGGCTATATATGATACTATGCAATTCGTCAAGTGTGATGTGGCAACCTACTGCGTTGGGCAGGCTACGAGCATGGGCGCTTTGCTTCTTGCCTCCGGGACCAAAGGCAAGAGATACGCTTTGCCTAATTCCAGGATAATGATCCATCAGCCGTGGGGCGGCGTTCAGGGCGCGGCATCGGACATTTCCATACAGGCCAAAGAGATCTTAAGGCTGCGCGACGCGCTTGAGCACGTTTTAGCCAAGCATACCGGCCAGTCTCTTGAGAAGATAAAAAAGGATTCCGACAGGGATTATTTTATGTCCGCCGAAGAGGCGAAGGTCTACGGCCTCATTGACGAGGTCATCGCCGCCAAAGAGATCAAAAAAATCTGAGCACCAAAATTTGCGCCGAAGGCGCAGCCAAAGGCGCATATTCAGCGAAGTACCCGCGTTTTTTGCGGGTATCAAGAGCACCATAGCGGAGGTTTACATGAAGAAAAATTATCTATTGACACCCGGGCCGACACCTTTGCCGCCGGAAATATGCGAAGCGTTATCCAGGCCTATCATCCATCATCGCACGCCCCAATTTCAGCTCGTTTTAAAAGAGGTCTCTGAAGGCCTAAAAAACGTTTTTCAGACGAAAAACGACGTCTTTATTTTAACTTCTTCGGGCACGGGCGCTATGGAGGCTGCGGTAGTGAACCTCCTTTCATGGGGTGATAAGGCGCTGGTGGTGCAGGGTGGTAAGTTTGGGGAACGCTGGACAGAGCTCTGCGAAGCCTACGGTATCAAACCCATTGTTATTGACGTGGAGTGGGGGAAGGCTTTGGACCCGGCAGTTTTAAAAGAGTATATAGACAAAGAGCCGGCCATCAAAGCGGTATTTGCTACGCACTGTGAGACATCTACGGGTGTTACGTTTGACATAAAAGGCTTTGGCCAGGCGCTCAAAGATACGCAAGCTGTTTTGGCGGTGGACGCGATAAGCGGCCTGGGCGCCATTGACCTTCAGATGGATGCCTGGAACGTTGACGTCGTGGTCTCCGGCTCCCAGAAGGGTTTTATGCTTCCTCCGGGGCTTGGGTTTATTGCCGTCAGCAAGAAGGCCTGGAAACTTGTAGAGGAATCCCAATGCCCTAAGTATTACCTTGACCTTAAGGCCGCTAAAAAGGCGCATGATAAGACAGACACTCCTTTTACGCCGGCAATAGGCCTTGTTATAGCCTTAAATGAAGCTCTTAAGATGATGAAGACAGAAGGTTTGGACAATATTTTTGCGCGCCACAAGAAATTGGCCGATGCGACGCGCGCGGCAATGCTTGCGTTGGGCCTTGAACTTTTTTCGCCGTCCGATGCTTCGGATGGCGTGACGGCGGTAAAGGTGCCGGGCGGCATAGACGGAGAGAAGCTTGTCAAGGTCATGCGCGACGAGTACGGCGTCACCATCGCCGGCGGGCAGGGGGAGATGAAAGGCAAGTTGTTCAGGATAGCCCACATGGGTTATATGAGCGAATTTGATATCATCCTCGGTATTTCATGCCTGGAGAAGGTATTAAAGAAGATGGGGTATGGTTTTGAGCTTGGCGCGGGCCTTAAGGCCGCCCAGGAAGTTTTGTTAAGGTAAACTCGGCCCAACAACACGGAGACTCAAATGTTTAAGATCCTGGTCGCTGATTCTTTATCGGAGGAAGGGATAAATATCTTAAAGAGTTCTAAAGATTTTATCGTAGATGTCAAGGTGGGCTTGAAACCGCCGGACCTTAAAGCTATTGTCGGCGATTACGACGCGCTCGTCGTGCGCAGCGCGACCAAAGTGACACAGGAGGTCATTGAAGCCGGCGCGAAATTGAAGATCATCGGACGCGCGGGTGTTGGTTTAGACAATGTGGATCTAAAGGCCGCTACGGCCAAGGGCATCATTGTCATGAATACGCCCGGAGGCAACACCATATCTACGGCCGAACACACGATGAGCATGATATTGTCGCTTTCACGCTCCATTCCGCAGGCAGACCAGTCCATGAAAAAGAACGAGTGGCGCAGGAAAGATTTTATGGGCGTGGAGCTTTACAATAAGACCATCGGCATTATAGGCCTGGGGCGCATCGGCATAGAGGTGGCAAAGCGGTGTTTGTCTTTTGGCATGAGGGTCAAGGCCTACGATCCGTTTTTATCAAAGGAAGTCGCTGATCAATTAGGTGTTGAGCTGATTAAGCTGGATGAACTTTATCAGAGCGCTGATTTTATCACCGTTCATGTGCCTTTGACCGAAGAGACTACGGGCATGATCAACGATAAGCAATTTGAGATGATGAAACCGGGCGCTCGCGTCATCAATTGCGCCAGAGGCGGTATCATTGATGAAGCGGCTTTGGGGCGCGCTCTTGAATCCGGAAAGGTCGCGGGCGCGGCGCTGGATGTTTATGTGGAGGAGCCGCCAAAGGATCTGAAGTTAGCTAAATTCAATAACGTCGTGTTAACGCCTCATTTAGGCGCGTCCACCGAAGAGGCTCAGATAAACGTGGCCATAGAGGTGGCTCACCAGATCAGCGACGCCTTATTGGGCAGGGGTATACGCAATGCCGCCAACTACCCTTCAGTAGACCCTGAGACCTATCACGTATTACAGCCGTACATCAATCTTTGCGAAAGGCTTGGGAGTTTTACGTCTCAGATATCAGAAGGCGCTTTGAATGACGTCAAGATAACCTATAGCGGAGATATAGCCAAGAATGATACAGCTCCTTTGACCATGGCGCTCTTAAAGGGGTTGCTTTCACCCATGCTTCAGGATACGGTCAATTTTATCAACGCGCGCGCGCTTGCAAAAGAGCGGGGTATCCGCGTGACGGAAATGAAGGATACCCAGGTCGCAGAGTTCGTGAACCTTATATCTTTGGAAGTCAAGACGCATAAGGAGACTCACAAGATAGCCGGCACCTTATTTACTAAGAGCGAGCCGAGGCTTGTCAAAATAGACGAGTTTTTTGTAGAGGCGATACCCGTAGGATGCATGGTCCTTATGCATAATTGGGATAAACCCGGTATTATCGGCAATGTCGGCCGGGTGATGGGAGAACATAACATCAATATCGCCGCTATGTCTTTCGGCCGCGACAAACAGGGTGGCCGCGCGCTGACGGTATTAAACGTAGATGCTTGCGTTTTACCACAGGTGCTTGAAAAGATCAAGGCGCTGCAGCATGTCTTGTCAGTGAAAACAGTCCAATTATAATGAAAAAATGCTTTAGGATCTTTGCCGTTGTTTTCGCGCTGGTTATTGTTTCTTGCGGCTGCGTTTATGCCGGGGAGATAAAGGTAGTCTTCACAGGGCAGTCATACGCGATGCTTTATCCGTGTTTCTGTCCGATGGCGCCCAACGGCGGCGTCGCCAGGCGGGCGGCATTGATCAAGAAATTGCGCGCCGCCGGGCCTAACGTCTTAGTCGTGGAAGCGGGCAGCAGTATGGCGTCCGGCAGGCAAGACCAGTATTCCCAAAATTATGAAGCAGACAGCCGAAGGAGCGACGTTTATTTGCAGAGTTTGAGATCCATAGGTTATGACGCATTGCTCGTCTCAGGCCAGGAGTGTGTTTTTGGGATGGAGTTCCTTAAGCGTTACGAGGATATGCCTTTTGTGTCTTCCAACACCGAAGGGGCCGGGAGGCCATATATTATCAAGTCTCTCGGCGGGGTTAAAATAGGCATTTTGGGGCTGACGGATATTTCGGTCATTTCGCGCGGTTTAGCCGGCTGGCAGGCGCCAATAAGCGTTTTAGAACAAAGGGTCTCGGAATTGAAAAAGCAGGGTGTTTCCTTTATCATCATTTTAAGTTCTTTGAAACCTGCTGAAGACGAAGAGTTGTTGAGGAATGTCAAAGGCATTGACGTAGTGATTAACGGCGGGCCGTTTTTGGGTTCTGTGGATCTGACAGAGATAGAAGGCGCTGCTTATCTTTCTACATGGTGGCAGGCCAAGACGGTTGGCGTCTTGACGCTTCAAACCTCAGGTTCGAAAATAATAAAGACTGTCGGTTTAGAGAACGTCGTGATGAGCAGCGATATCCCCGCAGACGAGACCGTGGCGTCTTTGCTGCCGCAGTGTTTTAGTGACGGTGATTGCAAAATGACGGCGGGGTTTATCTCCAAGTGCGAAAACGCTTCAAAGAAAGAATCGCGCTGCGTCTATATAATTCCTCAAGAAGCGAGTCTTATTGTTGTGCGCCCTAAGGCGTGCCGCACCTGCCGTATAGAAGAAGCAATAAACAGCCTAAAGAGCCGGCTGGGCCCTTTAAAGGTTGAAGAGATAACCGAAGACGACGCGAGAGCGCGGGATATCATAACGGAATTCAAATTGACAATGTTGCCGGCGTACGTTTTTGGTAAAGATATTGAAAAGTCTGAAAACTTCTCAATGCTCGCATCTATGTTGCAAAAGGGGAAGGCATTTTATCTTTTTAAGCCTTCCAGCTCCGGCGTGTCATACATCTTAGCAAGAAAGAGGATACCTAAAAGGCTGGACGTGCTTTTTTCTTTTAGCAACGCTCAGCTTTCAGATCTATTCAGGCTGCTTAAGGCGTTTGGCGAAAAGCATAAAGATATTGACGTCCATATTAATTTTATCGCGGTGCGGGATGAAAAAGGGGAGATAATATCCAAGGGAGGGATTTCTGAAATAGAGGAGTTTGCCCGTCTCGCCTGCATAGATGAATTATCTCCGAAAAAAACTTATGATTATCTGTTGTGCCGCTCAACGCAGACGCAATCAAGCTGGTGGGATACTTGTGCCGCCCAGGTAAAAATAGATGCCGCACGCGTCAAGGAGTGCGTATTTTCCGATATCGGCCGCAAAGCCTTACTTAAAAGGATCAAGCTCACGGAGGAGCTGGAAGTCGCTTCCGGCCCAACCATTGTTGTAGACAATAAAGAGATATTCAGCATAGTCAACGTCCCTAATTTAGAGGAGTTTGAGAAGGCCGTCTTAGGCTACGAAAAACAGAAAGGTCAGTTATGAAGACAGATAAACAGGCTAAGATATATATTCTTGATGTGACTAACAGAGACGGCGTGCAGACGTCGCGCATTTGCCTTTCTAAATTGCAGAAAACACTCATCAATATTTTTCTTAATCAGATGGGCGTAGCTCAATCCGAATTCGGATTTCCCGTGACCCGGCATGAGCTCAATTATCTGAATGCCAATCTGGAGCTAGCACAGATGGGGGTACTTTCGCCTATCCGTTTGAGCGGCTGGCTGCGGGCGACAAAAGAAGATGTGGAGACGGCGTTTAAGAACGTACCCGGGATAGAATACCTCAATTTATCCATTTCTACATCAGACCAGATGATCATAAACAAGTTTAAGGGTAAACTTGACCATAAGGCCGTGATAAAAGAGATGACACAGGCAGCCATACTTGCCAAGCAATTGGGCGCAAAGGCGATAGGAGTAAACGCCGAAGATGCGTCTCGCACGAATATGGCATACTTGATAGAATTTGCCCAGGCTGCAAAGTCGGCAGGCGCTGACCGCATACGATATTGCGATACTCTCGGATGTGACAGCCCTTTTACGATGTATGACAGGATAAAAAAGTTGGCTGAGGCGGTGCAGCTGCCCATAGAGATCCATTGCCATAATGATCTTGGAATGGTCGTGGCCAATTCTGTTTCGGGCGCTAAGGCGGCTGTTGACGCAGGCCAAGACGCTTATATAAATACCTGCGTAAACGGAATGGGCGAACGCGCCGGGAACGCGGACTTGGTAAGCTGCATCTTGGCAATAAAATTTGGCTTTGGCCTCAAGGACGAGTATCAACTTGATGAACGGATAAATCTAAAAGTGGCTTGGAGAATATGCAAATACGCATCTTATGCCTTCGGCGTGCCTATACCTATCAATCAACCGGGCATAGGGGCTAATGCGTTTGCCCATGAATCAGGCATACACGCGGATGGCGCCTTAAAAGACAGGCGCAATTATGAACTTTACGATTATGAAGAATTAGGCCGCGGCGAACCCGAAGTCATAGACACAGGAAGACAGATCACCGCGGGCGAGTATTCCGGCATTAAAGGTTTCAGGAACGTTTATGACAAGATGGAAGTTGTTTTTAAAGACGATCAGGAAGCCTCAAGGGTCTTAGAACTCGTGCGCTACGCCAACGTGCATAATCAAAAGCCTTTGGTGCAGGACGAGTTGAAATTTGTGGCTCAATATCCGGACATCGCGCAAAAAATATTCACAATGGCTCCATGAATACTGTCTTAATCGGATTACAATGGGGAGATGAAGGAAAGGGCAAGGTCGTTGACATCTTGTCTAATGAGGCGCATTATATCGTGCGCTACCAAGGCGGCAATAACGCGGGGCATACGGTCGTAGTGAACGGCGCATCTTTTATCTTCCATCTTTTGCCATCCGGTATCCTGCATAAAAATAAGATCTGCGTCATAGGCAGTGGTGTTGTCGTAGATCCGGCTGTTCTTCTTGATGAAATAAACTCTATACTTAAACGCGGTATTTCCGTAGACGGGCGTATCAAGATATCAGAGCAGGCCCACGTTATATTTCCTTATCACAGGATCTTAGACGCTTTTAGAGAGGCAAAACGGTCTAATAAGATCGGGACCACCGGCCGCGGCATAGGCCCTTGTTACGCGGATAAGGCCTCACGCTGCGGCATCAGGATGGGCGATCTTCTTAATCCGCGCCTCTTTGAGGATAAATTAAAAGATAACCTGAAAGAAAAGAATGAGATATTTAAAAAAGTCTATCACCACCCGGGTTTTAAATTTAACGAGCTTTATGATATTTATTCGGCTTATGGCCGCAAGTTGAAAGAATGCGTATGCGATACCGTTGTTTTATTAAATGACGCCATTAAAAAAAAGGCGTCTGTCCTTTTTGAAGGAGCTCAGGGTACTTTTCTTGACATTGATTTCGGGACCTATCCTTTTGTCACTTCTTCTAACACGGTCTCGGCGGGCGCTTGCACAGGCACCGGAATAGCTCCTACAAAGATAGACCGGGTGGTGGGTGTGGTCAAGGCTTATACAACGAGGGTAGGCGAGGGGCCTTTTATGACGGAGTGCCCCAGGGCGCTTGACGAATATATCCGTTCCAAGGGGCGCGAATTCGGCGCAACGACCGGCAGGCCGCGAAGGTGCGGTTGGTTTGACGCGGTGTTGGTCCGTTACGCCGTTATGATCAATGGCGTGGATTCCATGGCAGTGATGAAGCTTGATGTTTTGGATGAAATGAGGAGTTTGAAGATATGCGTAGCCTATAAGTATAAAGGTAAGACATTCACGCATTTCCCCAATGACCTTGAAGTCATGCAGAGAGCCAAGCCCGTATATAAAGAGTTTCCCGGCTGGAAAATAACCACTAGCAAAATAAGAAGTTACAAAAATTTGCCAAAAGAAGCGAAGCATTATATTTCTACGATTGAAGAGCTCTGCGAGGCTTCAGTCGGTATCGTATCTGTAGGTTCCGGCCGCGATGAGACCTTATTCAGGTAAGACAGGAAGTTTGGCTTGACGAATGATTTTTGCTGTGTTATTGTAAAAACATTGTAACCAACAGGAGGATAATATGTTCAGTAAGAGATTTTTAACTCAGGTTATGGGGTTGACAGCCGGCATAATATTTTTAAATTTGACGGGATGTACCATCATATTTCAAAAAGGGCGCAAGTCTGACATTGAGAGGATCCAATCCTTAGAAGAAGAGGTAGACAGGCTTTCCGGGATAAAAGCCGAGTTAGAGAGTAAACTTAAAGGCATTGAAGGCGTGAGCCTGAGCATGGAAGAAAGGGGCCTGGTCATCACATTTTTAGACGAGATCCTATTTGATTCCGGTAAGGCAAAGATAAGGCCTGAGGCTTTCGAGGCGCTTGATAAGGTGGCTTCGGTTATCACCGCAAAAGCCGCTGATCTAAATGTCGGCATTGAAGGGCATACAGATAACGACCCTATAAAATATTCAGGATGGAAGACCAATTGGGAGCTTTCAACGGCGCGTTCCACAAGTGTGCTTCATTATTTACTTGAGAAAGGCGTATTGCCTGAAAAGTTGGCAGCTATCGGTTACGGCGAGTATAGGCCTGTTGCTTCTAACGATACTCAGGAAGGCCGCCGTAAGAACCGCAGGGTGGAGATAGTCATTTTGCCTGAGTTGAAAAAAGTCCCAACCGGGACTACAGGTGCTTCCAATACGGGGATGTTGGAACCAAAAGAGAATTTAAAGTAAGTGACGACAAAAGCTCTTTATTCCAACAAGGCCTATATTTTTTTCGTATTGGTGATCATTCTTGTATTGTCGTCGCTGGTCAAGGCGACCGCGGATCTTAATAAATTTAAAAGAAACTTTCAAGACGAGATGGCCCAGAGGCTTGATTTTGAAGAAAAGACGATGAGGCTTCAGAACGGCCAAGCAGCCATTCGGGCGGAAGCCAAGATGTTGAGGGCAGAAGTCTTAAAGAATAAGCGCCTGATAGCTCAATTAAAAGAAGAGCTCGCCCTGGAACAAAGCCAAAAAGCTGCGCTTAAAATAGAGTCTCAAAACGCGAGCGAAGCGAGCGTTTCTGAAAAGAAGTAAATTAGAAGCGGGGGGTGTCTGATGAAAAAAGCGGCCAAGAAACCTAAGACTACAAAGATCAAGCCCAAAAAGCGACAGCTCATTAGTAAAAAGTTGCCTGCACGCAGTGCAGGCAATGCACGCAGTGCAGGCAATGCACGCAGTGCAGCTAGGCCAAGACGCAAGGCTGTCGTAGCCCCTGTTAGTAAGCAAGAAATACCTCTCCGCGAAATGAAGGCCGAGCAGGCTAAATATTACACGGGGTACGCGAGTTCAGTTGAACCATCTTATAAGAGATCAGCTATAGCTGAATTAGAGCGGCGCCAGATACCGGCGCGCTACGATGAAGACATTGTCGTTCTGCAGATACGCGATCCTTGGTGGGCGCATTCGTATTGGGATGTGTCCTCAGGCACCACAAACAGGTTAAAGAATGAGCTGGGCGGTGTTTTTGACAGGGCCCGCTGGGTCTTGCGTTCTTATGACGTAAGCTGTATTAATTTTGACGGCTCAAACGCGCATCGTTTCTTTGACACAGGCATTGATTTTGACGCCAGGAACTGGTATTTGAATTTTGGGTCTCCGGGGACGTCCTGGTGCGCGGACCTTGGCATCATTTTGCCGGACGGCCGTTTTATAACGGTGGTGCGATCCAACACTATTTCGCTTCCGCTGGACGGCCCTTCCTGGGTCACGGATGAAGAGTGGATGATACCCGACGATGAATTCAGGCGGCTTTACGGCATGTCCGTCGGACTGGGCCCTAATGTTTCAAGTCCTGTAGGGAAACTGTGGCAGGAGAGGCTTAAAAAAGACATCTCATCCCGAGGATTAGCTTCCATGGGTGTCAGTTCACCCGTAAAGAAGGCCAAAGAAAAAGGCGCATTCTGGCTTGTCGTGGACGCGGAATTGATAGTCTATGGCGCCACAGAAGCAGACGCGCGCGTTACTGTACAGGGCAAAGAAGTTAAGCTTAGAAAAGACGGCACTTTTACGCTGCGTTTTGCTTTACCCGACGGAAAACAAGTCATCCCTGTTGTGGCCAAGTCGGCCCATATAAATGAGACGCGCACGATCACGCCTATCGTCACTAGAAAAACAACGCGAAACCCCTAAATCACGATGATCAAAGGATATCTATGCCTGGTGTTGCACGGACACTTACCTTACGTGCGCCATCCGGAGCATGAGGATTTTTTGGAAGAAGATTGGCTCTATGAGGCGATAACAGAGACCTATATCCCTCTTATCGCGATGTTTGAGCGGTTAGCTCATGACAAGATAGATTTCCGCATGACTATGTCTATTACTCCCACCCTGGCCTCCATGCTAACGGATGATCTCTTGCAGCAGCGTTATTTGAGGCATCTCAACCGATTGATAGAGCTCGCCCATAAAGAAGTGGAAAGGACCCGGTGGATGCAGGGATTTCAGGAGCTCGCCGTGATGTACCTGAATATGTTCATAACAGCGCGGGAGCTCTTTGAAAGGTATCACCGCAATCTTGTTTCTGCTTTTAAGCGTTTTCAGGATGCAGGTAATTTAGAGATCATCACCTGCGGGGCAACTCACGGCTATTTTCCGTTGATGGATGTTGCCAAAGCTTCGGTGCGCGCGCAGGTCAAGGTTGCTGTCGCGAATTACGAAAAAAATTTCGGACGCAAGCCTAAGGGTATTTGGCTGTCGGAGTGCGGCTATTACCCCGGGGATGACGAGATATTGAAAGAGAACGGGATAAAATTTTTCTTCGTGGATTCTCACGGTATCCTGCACGGCACGCCGCGCCCCAAATACGGCGTCTTTGCGCCGGTTTATTGTAAATCAGGAGTCGCCGCTTTCGGAAGGGATACGGAATCTTCCAAACAGGTCTGGTCCAGCGTTGAAGGCTACCCGGGCGACTATTATTACCGCGAGTTTTACCGTGACATAGGTTTTGACCTTGAATACGAATACATCAAGCCTTATATACTCCCGGACGGAGTCAGGATAAATACGGGTATAAAGTATTTTCGTATTACCGGGACCTCGGATGAAAAGATGCCTTACGAACCTCACATGGCGCGGGAAAAAGCCGCCTTCCATGCAGGGAATTTTATGTTCAACAGGGAGAAGCAAGTAGAATATCTTTATGACGCGCTGGGCAGGAAGCCCATTATTATATCTCCCTACGACGCTGAGCTCTACGGACACTGGTGGTTTGAAGGGCCGATGTGGCTTGAATTTCTGATCAGAAAGATCACCTGCGACCAGAAGACGATCAAATTGGTGACTCCTTCCGAATATCTGGCTGAAAACCCGAGGAACCAGGTGCTTACGCCTTCTATGTCCAGCTGGGGGTGGAAGGGGTATTCTGAGGTATGGCTTCAGGGGTCCAATGACTGGATCTACAGGCATCTGCATAAGGCCTCAAGCGTCATGACCGCTATGGTCAAGCAGAGCCCAAACACCAACGGGTTGAAGAAGAGAGCCCTGAATCAGGCGCTGCGCGAGCTTTTACTCGCGCAAAGTTCGGATTGGGCGTTTATCGTAGCTACCGGAACGCATGTTTCTTATGCCCAGCGCAGGACCAAAGACCATCTCTTGAGGTTTTTTAAGCTCTCCGAAGACATATCCTCCGATAGTATTGACGAAGAATTTTTAAAGGAATTGGAATATAAGGACAATATTTTTCCCGAGATAGATTACCGCGTGCACCAATAAGCCGTTTTTTAGAAACGCGCGACGCGCGAGTCGTATCCGCCAAATCGTATGGCGGATTTATTTTAGGAAACATGATCAACAATAAAAACATACCGGCGCATATAGCCATTATAATGGACGGGAACGGCCGCTGGGCAAAAAGAAGAGGGCTTTCCCGCAGTGAAGGCCATCGTAAAGGCATGTCCGTTTTGAAAGATATTATCAAGGCTTCTCTTGAGTTGGGCGTCCAGTTTTTGACGGTCTATGCCTTTTCTACGGAGAACTGGAAAAGGCCGAAGCACGAGACAGATTTTCTTATGGATATGTGCGAGAAGATCATAGCCCGTGAACTGCCTTACATGCTCAAGAACGACATACGGCTCAGGCATATAGGGCGCCCGGAGGTCTTAACGGAATCTTTGCGCGAGTGTATCCGTCGGACCGAAGAATTGACGCAGAATAACCATAGGCTCGTATTTGGGCTTGCTTTTAATTACGGTTCGCGCCTGGAGATCCTTGACGCGGTAAGGGCAATAGCAGAGGCAGTAAAAGCGGGCGTACTTGCGCCTGTGGACATAACAGAGGAGTTGTTCAAAAGCTACCTCTATACAAAAGACGCCCCTGATCCCGATCTTCTTATAAGGACGAGCGGCGAGATGCGCGTTAGCAATTTTTTGCTATGGCAGATAGCGTATACCGAGTTTTATGTGACAAAAAAACCATGGCCTGATTTTAACAAAAGAGAACTTATGCGCGCCATTGAAGTTTAT
>JAZDLG010000033.1:0-9321 GCA_043802125.1 Candidatus Omnitrophota bacterium | reverse complement strand
ATGACCTTCTCGTATTCCCGATAGAAGAAATCTTTTCTGACATTAAGGTCAGACTGCCTATAATATTCAAACACGAAATGGTCGGCTGAGGCGATATCCCATTTATGCCTTACTTCTATCCTGGAGCGTTCCTGCGTCCTGCGCTCTGCCTCCGGCACGGGATTATCATTGCTCATATTCTTTTCATCTATCCTGAAATACCTTACGTTCCCAAGGCCGATAGACTTAGTATCATAATTAAGATCCACGCCTTCTGCCCATCCCCTCTTCTGATACCAGTCAAGATGAAGAACTCCCTTGGCGTTTTGATTCAAATAATATCTCCAGGAACCAAGAAAATATGTCCCCAGGCTCTTCCTGCTGCCGGGGGTGATCATAAAACGAGGCTTCTTATCAGTAAGGCGCTGGGTGATGGTGGGCACATACATCAAAGGCACGTCCAAGATGGACATCTTGACACCTTTGGCTGTCAGAACGCGGCCCGGCTCCATCTTCGCTTGCGCGCATTTAAGATTATAGTGGGGGTGGGGTAGATCGCAGGTTGACATTGTCCCGTTCGTGAGAAGAAATTCCGTATCAGAAAGTTTTTCCATGATCTCCGATTTACCGTAATACGGCGGGAACCACACCTCCGGCCCCATGATAGTCCCTGTCCGAGAATCAAAATCAAAGACGAACATCTCGCCCGTCAGTTCTTCCCCGCCGGCTTTTGAAAACCGGACATTACCTTCCGCGATGGCGATCTTCTGATCAATAAAGACCCTTACCTTATCACAGGTCAGTGTCGTATCCTCGTTTAAGATCTCTACGTGCCCTGAAGCCACGACCTCGCGCCCCTCTGACTTGAATTCAACGGTATCGCCGTTCACTGTGATAGGCTGCTTACCGGATGCCGCCCATACGTTCTGCGCAGACACGAATAACAAAATCCCGAAAATTAGCTGAAGTTTTTTATTCAATTTTGAACACCATAATGTGTCACGAAATTTCTTCGTGACATCCAGTGAAATCCCGCGTTAGCGGGACCATGCGTGTTTTGCGGGGTTCTATAGTTTTTCTTTAGCCAGGAGCGCCGCGCCCAAAACGCCGGCATCGTTACCCAGCAATGCTCTTTTAACCTTTACTTTACCTTTAAGATGCTTCATCGCGTGTTTACGGACCGATCTTTTAATAGCCCGCATTAAAACGCCGCCCGCCAGAGAAACCCCGCCGCCAATAACGATAACCTCAGGATTGATAACATTGACAACTCCCGAAAGCGCGAATCCGATATAGCGGCCTATATCATCCCATATCTTTATGGCCTTACGATTCCCTCTACGCGCAAGCGAGCTTACTTCTTCCAAAGATATTGTTCTTGCGAATTCTTTTTTTATCCTCGCCATGATGGCGCGATTGCCGACGTAACGCTCAAGACAGGCCGCGCCTCCGCACGGACAACGCTCGCCCGAAAGTGTTACCGGCGCGTGGCCGATCTCACCGCCTAAAAAAAACGGGCCGCGATAGATCTTTTTTTCCAATATCAACCCTCCGCCAACCCCTGTTCCCAACGTCAGGCAAAGAGCATATGAGGCACCTCTGGCAGCGCCTAACCGAGACTCTGCCAGGGCCATACAGTTAGCGTCGTTCTCAATGAATACAGGAAAAGAAAAAAAACGTTTCAAATAAGAAACAAGCGCGAAATTGCTCCACTTGGCTATATTCGTCAAACTCAGGACAACGCCGCGTTCGGCATCAACAGGCCCGGGCAAGCCAAACCCCGCGCCTCTGATCTGCGGCAAATGGCCGCCGTATTCCGACACCATAGAAGATAACGCAGCTCGTAACTCATGCACAAAAAATGCCTTGTCAGAAAAACCCTTAGACCCGATAACATGCCTTGCCACAATACGGCAGGCATCATTCACTAAAGCCAGCTTAGTGTATGTGCCTCCGACATCTACGCCCAGATAGAATTTATTAACCATAATGATGTCATTTATATTATCTTAAGTTGTAAGAAGTTGCAACGAATATGTAGAATAGCCTATTCACGAAAAACCCCGAAACAGTAAAGCCTGTTCTTGCCTAATTTTTTGGCCTGATACAAAGCCCAATCCGACTTTCCTATTAAGTCCTCCGGGCTCTTGGCATCTTCCGGAAAAGAAGCTAAGCCTATGCTAACCGTCATCTTGACTTTCTCGTCATAGGCGCGTATGAGCACGTCCTCAACACCCTTACGGATACGCTCTGCGATCAACGAGGCGCTCTCCTTAGACGTATTAGGCGCGAATACCATGAACTCCTCTCCTCCGAACCTGGATAGCATATCCACCTCGCGGATGTTTTCCCGGATGCGGTTACCTATTTCGCACAGGACGATATCTCCCACAAGATGCCCGAGCTTATCATTGCATTCTTTGAAATCGTCGGCGTCTATCATCAATAGCGACAGCTCCAGGTTATGCGCGAGCGACCGAGCGAACTCTTCTTTAAGCCTCTCTGACGCGTAACGCCTCGTGTACAAACCGGTGAGTCCGTCGGTGATCGCGAGTTCCTGTATCATCTTATATAACCGCGCCCTTTTAAGGCCTAACGCAAAGTGGCCTACGAGAATACCCAGGTACGGATGCTCTTGCTGCGCCACTCCTCTTATGACCAAATGGCCGAAATACATCTCCTTGACTACCAAGGGAAAAACAGCGCTATCAGGGTGATCCCCGGGGTCAAAATTCCCCTCCGGGAGAAGTATGCAATCCTTGAGATCTATCAATTTTTTCAGGTCTTCCTTAAATCGCGCCAATAATTTTTCTTCGTCTAAAGAGGTGCAGATATCCCTGGCTGCCTCATACATCTTGACCGTCTTTGTCAACACGGCGTAAAGCGAAGCGATCTCTTTTTCAACGAGCTCCTGCTTTGAGAAGGCCTCTTTTTGGTCAATTTCAAGCATCTTGACTTGCGCACTGAGCTCAGCAAGGCGCGCGGACATAAGAGCCCGTATCCCAAGAATAAGCAAAAGGCCTAAGATCAAAAATAGGGCGATCAGTATCAAAAACATACCCTGTTCCTCCCGGAACGTTTAGCTTTGAATAGCGCGTCGTCGGCATACCGGATAAGGTCTTCGTGCGTCGCAGCATCTTCCGGAAAACCGGAAACGCCTAAAGAAACATGTATTGAGACCTTCTGACGCCTTAAGATAATATCCCTTTCTTCAAGAGATCCCCTAAAGCTCTCTGCCAGCTTTATGGCCTCAATCTTGCGCACGCGCGGAAGGATAACACAGAACTCCTCTCCTCCAAATCGGCCTACCAAGCTTCCCGGCAGGACAAAAAAATCATTAAGCCATCTGGAGAGCTTTTTCAAAACGACGTCTCCGCCCATGTGGCCGAACTCGTCGTTAAAATTCTTGAAGTTGTCTATATCAAGCATAAGGAACGACAATGGGGTATCTTCCCTCTGGGCGCGCAAAAACTCTTCCTTGAGCCTTTCTAAAGCATAACGCCGAAGATATATGCCCGTCAGGCCGTCGGTTATAGACAGCGCCTGCATGTGATTGAAATATATGGCATTTTCAATGGCGAGCTTGGAGATGTCGGCGATGACGGAAAGAAAACGCAGATCATCGGCGTGGTAGGATCCAAGGTCGGGAGAATCTATCCTTAAAACACCCAGGGTATTTGTTTCCGTGACAAGCGGCACGCTGATCAATGACCCCAAAGGGCGCGAGACTTCATCTTTTATCCTGTCAGGGTCAAACCGAAAATCGCTCATCGTCTGTTCAACAAGCAAAGGCTGATTATGCCTCAACGCCCACTGATCAAAGAAGTCACCCATCTTTTCTCTGATCTTCTGGGCATCATCCTCTTTTTTTAAGGCTCGCAGTTCAAGCTTACGGTTCTTCTCGCTTATAAGATATAGAAGGCAGTTGCCTTTCGCGCCGAACAGGCCAAACGTCTCATCAACTACGATATCGCATATACGCTCAAGGGAGGTCTCATTGTTAAGATTTTCAGTGAATTTCTCCAGATACCGGTAATCTTTTATCTTTTTATGCAGCGAATCTTTTAGCCCGGCGAGGCGACTAACCTCCCGCTCTGAGACGTTCTTTGCTTCCTGAAGCCTTTCCTTCTCCGGGCCCAAAGCGCCTAACGCGTTTCTTTTCCGTAAATAAAACGCGTAGAATCCAACAAAATATATAAGGTAAGCTAAAAAGGCATAGGTGACTAAAAAAGGAATGAATTTCAGCGTGAAATATAGCGGAAGGCCGATAAAGGCTATGGAAACAAAAAAAACGAAGAGAAGCGATATCTTTTTTTTACACAAGGGTCTCTTCAGTATCAATGTGGAAGAAGTGTACTTTACTCATGTCAAACACAAGGTCTAAGTCTTCGTTTACCTCAGGCCTGTCGTGAGCGCCGACCCGCGCGATAAAAGAGTGCCTGCCGGTATTGAGATATAGGTATACCTCAGAGCCCATGGGCTCTACCACTTCGCAAGTGGCCTTTACAACGTTTTCTGCCGGGGCCTCCGAGACAAAAAGCTTATCATAGATGTCTTCGGAACGAATACCGAAAATGATCTCTTTGCCAACATATGGGGCGAGCTTTGCCTCCATCTCTTTGACGATCCTTACATGGACATTGCCTTCGTCAAAATAGAAACGGCCGTCCGTTTTGACGATCTTTCCCGTCATAAAATTCATGGGAGGACTGCCTATAAAGCCGGCTACGAATTTATTTACGGGTTTGTCATAGATCATTATGGGGTCTGCTATCTGCTGGACGACGCCGTCTTTCATGACCGCTATCCTGTCACCCATGGTCATGGCCTCTGTCTGATCGTGGGTCACATAGATCATCGTGGTCGCAAGCCGAATGTGGAGTTTATGTATCTCTGTGCGCATCTGCACGCGCAGCTTCGCGTCTAAGTTGCTCAAAGGTTCGTCAAAAAGAAAGACTAAAGGTTTGCGGACAATGGCGCGGCCGACAGCCACTCGCTGCCTTTCGCCGCCGGAAAGTTCTCTTGGTTTCCTTTCCAGATAATTCTTAATACCTAAAATATCGGCCGCGTCATTGACGCGGCGGATGATCTCCGATTTCGGATAACGCCGCAGCATAAGGCCGAAGGCCATATTCTCAAAAACTGTCATATGGGGGTATAGCGCGTAATTCTGGAAGACCATGGCGATGTCGCGGTCTTTGGCAGGGACGTCGTTGACAAGCCTGTCGCCGATATAAATGAACCCTTCAGAAGCCTCCTCCAGGCCGGCGATCATCCTGAGAGTCGTAGATTTACCGCAGCCCGAAGGGCCTACAAGGACAAGGAACTCTTTATTCTCAACACCCAGATTGACCCGGTCTACGGCCCGCACGCCGCCGCCGTAGATCTTGCTTACATTTTTAAGACTGACTTGAGCCATCGTGTCAACTCAAATAATCGATCAACCGGTGTAACGTATCTTTTAAAGCCTTCCTGTGAATGATAATGTCCAAAAGCCCGTGTTCAAGCATAAACTCCGACTTCTGGAAGCCCTCCGGCAATTTCTGACGGGTAGTCTGTTCAATGACCCTCGGGCCCGCGAAACCTATCAATGCTTTCGGCTCAGCGATAATAACATCTCCGAGCCCGGCAAAAGAAGCCATGACCCCTCCCATAGTAGGATTGGTCAAAACAGAAATAAACAAAAGGCCTGCTTCATGGTGCCGGCCCAACGCGGCTGAAGTCTTTGCCATCTGCATAAGACTATATATCCCTTCATACATCCTGGCACCCCCGCCTGAACCTGAGATGATCACAATAGGGAGTTTCTTCTCAGTTGCCTTCTCTATGGCGCGCGTTATCTTCTCTCCGACCACAGACCCCATGGATCCCATGATAAAACGCGAATCCGTTATAGCCACAACAGCCTTCTTGCCGAAGATCCCGCCTTCCCCTGTTATGACGGCTTCTTTTAGGGACGTTATCTTCTGGTCCTCGGCCAACTTCTGCTTATATGATTTTATTCCTTTGAATTCCAAAGGGTCACCTGAAGAAAGGCCTGCATCGTATTCCCTAAAACTATCAATATCCACTACCATCTCAAGGCGCTCCATGGCAGTCACAGTAAAGTGATGATCGCATCTGGGGCAAACTTTTAGATTCTCTTCCAACGCCCTCTTATAAATAGGCTGAGAGCATTGCTGGCACTTTGTCCAGAGCCCCTCGGGTATCTCCCTCTTTCTTATCTTGACAATGGTGTATTTCGGTTTTCCGAAGAGTGGCATGTTGAGCACCTTTATGTGCGCCTTAGGCGCAATCTGGCGAAATCCCGCGAAGCGGGAGAGCACTTTAGACCCGGCCCTTAATGGAATTGGGCCGGTCTGACCCTTTCTGGGTCAGAACTTGTGGATCAAAAAGCCGCTGGAAAGCTTAGGATAAAAATATGTGGATTTCTGCGGCATGACCTCTCCTCCTAAAGCAATGGAGCGGATCTGTTCAACTTTGGTAGGATTAAGAATAAACAAGGCATCAAAAGCCTTTTCATCCACAAGGGCAATCGCTATATCAAGTTCAACCTCGTAGGTGATCTGGTTTAGCGCGATCTTTAAAATATGATCAAAGAGTACTTTATGAAGGATCACCACGTCAAGGTTCTTATACTCCCTGGGGCCACCCTGGATCAGACGGTTACACTCCCTTTTATCCGATGATTTAAGCAAATAAAACTTTGAGTCTTGGTAAAGCCCAAAGGCGCCAACTTCATCTTCTTTCTTCTTTAATTCGGATAACAGCAACTCTTTGCAGGAACATTCCTTTACGGAAAAACACGGAGAACAGCTATCAGGCGAAAACCCAGAGGCGTTTTTGATAAGCCTGTGTGTTGGAAGGATACAAAGCCCCTTATCCTCAAGCGGTGTAAAATAAGTCATTATATAATTGTAGGAGTCTTTAAAATCGGCAGGAGCTTGCGCCTTCTTAAGATCCCTGAACATGCGGGCCACCTCATAGCGATGATGCCCGTCAGCGATAAAGATATCTTTTTGGGCCAAAAATGTTTTGACCTTATCAATGGAAGAGCTCTTCGCTACGCGCCAAAGCCTGTTTGCAACACCCGCGTCATCATAAGCTTCAAAAAAAACAGGGGTAGGCCTTATGTTCTCATCAAAAAACTTCTTTATGACACTCTCCGGATCTGAAAATATGGTGAATATTGGGCTTAAATTCGCCTCAACTTTTTTAATGAGTTGGAGGCGGTCTTCTTTTGGCGCCTTATGCGTATGCTCGTGCGGGTAAACTGACTTGCTCTCTGTGTCTTCTTGAAATCTCAAAAGAGCGATAAAACCAAGCCGACTTTTTTCTAAAGCCTCAACCTTAAAATCCTGTTCATAAAAATATATTGCCTGTTCCGAGTCTTGTATAAGTATATTGCGCCTCAACCATTCCTGGAAGTATGCCTCGGCGCGCGTATACTTATTCTCTTCAGGCGTGTCGCCGGCAATATCTTTGCCCAAGATCAGCCTTATGATGTTATAAGGGTGTTTCTGGTAAAGGTCTTCCTGAGCGCGCGAGTCAATTACGTCATAGGGCCCGGAGATGACCTTAGAGACATCGTCAATTATCTCAGTATTGTAGTGGATGCTTGCAAAAGGCTCTATTTTAACCATCTGTGCGAATAACTCCCTGCCGAAGCACCTACTGTGTCAAAAAACATATCTATCAGGTCAAATTGACGGCCCGGCACAAAAAGTTGGTGCGTCTCGTCACTTAAAGAATATAACATTATCACAAAAATACTCATAAGTAAAGCTTCACGGCCAAAGGTCATATTTGAACCTTTTACAAACGCGCGAAGAACCAAAAATCCGAAAGGAAAATATTCCAGGAAATGTAATAGTTTATCGGCTCCCGGGAAAAGCTCAGGAATGTATTTACCCGGCTGAGCAGATAAGACAAAAATAAAGATGGCATAAAGCACAACGGGTGACCATGCCCAAAGTTGTTCTTTTTTAAACATTATCTTCAACTTTTTGGGCAATGAGAACAGTCGGGTTTCATCCCTGCGGAAGGACAAGCGGCTGGCTTAGAAAGTGAACCTTTAAAAATAAACCCTGAACCTAAACTTATGAGACGGGCAACCTTCTCCTTGCCGCACTTCGGGCACGTCTTCAGCGGTTCGGCTGTAATGCTCTGCGACTTCTCAAAGTGATGGCCGCAAGACCTGCATTCATATTCGTATGTCGGCATTTAATTTACCCCTCCTGATACCTTACTAAATATTTATTCCGCGCAATCGGGCGAACTCCTGTATCAATTTTCTCTCACCTGAGCTCAGATTGGCTGGTATGTCTACCATTACACGGACAAGTTCATCTCCGGTATCCTTAGTCCTTATATCAGGTACACCTTTTTCTCTTAAACGGAACACCTTGCCCGAAGGAGTCCCGGCTGGTATTCTCATCTCAACGTTCCCATGCATCGTCGGAACTTCAATTTCGCATCCCAGGATAGCCTGGGCCACGTCCACGTGGACTTCGCATAAGAGGTCATTATCATGACGCTCAAAAACAGGGTGTTTTCTGACCCTGATCATGACATAAAGGTCACCTTTGCCGTCTTCTGCCTCCTCACCTTCGCCCCTGACCCTCAGTTGTGAACCAGTATCAACACCTGCCGGTATCTTGACTGAGATCTTGCGAGGCGTTTTCACGCTCCCCTGGCCGTTACATCTGGGGCACGGCGCGCCTATAACTTTGCCTTCGCCGCCGCACCTATTACAGGTCTGTGCAAAATGAAAAGGGCCGTGCGCCACTGTAACCTGTCCGGCGCCACGGCAAGCAGGGCATATTGATCTCTTGCTTCCGGCTTTTGCCCCTGACCCTCCGCACGAAGAACAAAGTTCGTGGCGGTTTATCTGAAAAACCTTCTCACTTCCAAAAACAGCTTCGTCTAAAGAGATCTCTGTCTCATACTGCAGGTCCCTGCCTCTTCTTGCGCGCCTGCCGCCGCGTCCGCCGCCTCCGAAGAGCTCCTCAAATATGCTGCCGCCGAAACCCCCGCCGCCTCCGAATGCCTCTTCAAAAATGCTTGAAAAATCAGCATTGCGAAAAATATCTTCCTGAGAATAACGCTGGTCAATTCCCGAATGGCCGTACTGGTCATAGAGGCCTCGTTTTTTATCGTCTGAAAGCACGGCATAGGACTCAGAGATCTCCTTAAACCTCTCTTCTGCTTCTTTTTTCTTATCCGCGGGCACGCGGTCAGGGTGATACTTCATTGCAAGCGCGCGATAAGCCCTCTTTATCTCATCAACAGAAGCGCCCTTGCTAATACCCAAGATCTCGTAATAATCCCGCGTTGTCGCCA
>JAZDLG010000026.1:0-3890 GCA_043802125.1 Candidatus Omnitrophota bacterium | reverse complement strand
ATCTCAGAGATCAACATTTTTTCTTTGGCCTCAATAAGATCATCCATATCAATGAATGCGCGCTTTAGCTGCTTAGCTAAAAGCTTGGCCGTCTCGGTCTTGCCTGTGCCCATGAATCCTACTAAGTATATGTTAGACATAACCTAAGAATTTTAGCATATATAGGTAAGGACGGTCAACAAAAAAGCTCTGGTTAACTAACTGCGCAGTGGCTATGCTTAGTTTGTCTTGCGCCATGCAAGTCCCCCATGTCCGGCAGACGAAGTTTTTCGCCGTCTGCTTCGGTTTGCATTTCGGCTGTTACACTCCACAGAAGCTTGTCGCTACAGCCTGCATGCAATTCCCTGCCTGCCCTGACTGCCGTCAGGCAGGCGGTAGGCAGGGAGAGGGAACCGCGTCCCGACTTTGTCGGGACGGGGGAACCACGGGAGGGTTCCCCAATAGGGGCTCGGGGGGCGAGGGCGATCTCGTTGGCAACCCACGGTCAACAATACCCAACCATAAAGGAGTGGTTGGTATGTTGCTTTCTGCAACAAAAAAGCTCTGGCAGAATGATATTGTCAGAGCCACAGCTAGATCCCGATGGCTACAATACGGCCACCGGACTATAGCGTTCTTGTGTAGGCTTTGTAGTTCCTTTTGATCTCGTTTATGCTATCGCCTCCAAACTTCTCGAGCATAGCAGAAGTCAACTCATAAGCCACAACAGACTCAGCCACAACGCCTGCTGCTGCTACAGCGCAAGTATCATACCTTTCCACAGCTGCCTTCACTGACTTTTTCGTTACGATATCAACGGAATCCATGGGTTTGCCTAAGGTAGAAATGGGCTTCATGGTGCACCTGATCAGGATCGGCTCGCCTGTACTCATCCCACCCTCTATGCCGCCGGAACGGTTAGTCTTCCTGAAAAAACCTTTTTCCTTTGAATAAAAAATGGCATCATGGACACGGGAACCAAAGTCGTAGGCGAAACCTGTGCCTAAACCAAATTCAACTGCTTTGATGGCCGGAATAGACGAAAGCGCCCCGGCCAGCCGGCCGTTGAGCCTTCGATCTGATGCCACGTAACTTCCCAAGCCAGGTACAACGCCATCTGCGACCACGCCGAACGCGCCCCCGACAGTATCAAGATTCTTTTTAGCATGGTCTATCTTTTTTTCCATCTTCTCTTTGTTTTTCTCGCCGCCGATAATAAGGACTTCGCTTGTAATCAGGACGCCGAATTCTTTTAAAAAGAGCTTGCATACCGAACCGATAGCCACGCGCGATACGGTCTCGCGCGCCGAGGCGCGTTCAAGGACATTACGGATATCTGTGTGCCCGTATTTAAGGCACCCAGCCAGGTCCGCATGGCCCGGCCTTGGATTAGCCAAAGGGATAAGCTCATCAATGCGAAAATCGTTATTCTTTACGTAAAGGGCTATGGGGCTGCCTAAAGTATGCCCGTTTTTGACACCCGAAAGCACTTCAATAGTGTCAGCCTCTATCTTCATACGGTCTCCCCGGCCGTAGCCAAGCTGACGCCTACGAATCTCTATATTCATGATCTTCAGATCCACTTTTAGGCCTGCCGGCATACCTTCAAGGATAGCGAGCATGCAACGGCCGTGAGATTCACCTGCGGTCAAATACCTCAACATAAAAACCTCCAAAAAATTATGGTAAACAGAAAAAAAAGTTAAATATCTCACCCGCCCAAAAAAGGCCGATAAGCGCACCCATGGATAAATAAGGCCCAAAGGCAATAATGCTCTCCTTGGTCCTGATCTTAATAATAATACCTACGACAGCTCCGATGAGCGAGGCAAGCGGCAGGCTCAAAAGGGCTACCTTCCATCCTAAAAAAGCGCCGATCATGGCCAATAACTTCACGTCTCCGCCGCCCATGGATTCTTTTTTAAAAATAAAATCACCGAGACAGCCCAAAAGCCACAAGGCCCCGCCGCCGACAAGGACGCCAAAAAGAGACTCGCGCAGGCCAAGAAGATGTATCGGCACGCGGTGAAGCTGAGGATAGATACAACTTACCAATAGCCCGACAACGATACCGCCTAAGCTTATCTCATCGGGAATAATACGAAAATCAAAATCAACAAAAGTCGCGACTATCAGGCCTGAGGCAAATGCGCTATAGATGAAAAATAAAGGCGTCAGGCCGAAACGACGATACATCAGTAAAAAAATAACACCTGTCAAAAACTCCACAAAAAAATAACGAAAAGATATTTTCTCGCCGCAATCGCGGCAACGGCCGCGCAAAAACAAATAGCTTAAAAGAGGTATATTGTCTTTAGCCCGGACAGGTTTCTTGCATTTAGGGCAATGAGAGGCAGGCCTGACCACAGACTCCTCCTTGCCCATTCTGTAGATGCAGACGTTCAAAAAACTGCCTATGCTTATACCTATCAGAAAAACAAAAATAGCGAGTATTACCTCAGCCATGCAGCCTTTCTAAAAGCGCCTTGCGCATCACATCTACCGGAGCCTTTCTTCCCGTCCAATATTCAAACGCCAGGCAACCCTGATATAAGAGCATACCCAGCCCATTTGCCATATGGCATCCTGCGCCTTTAGCGGCTTTTAATAGTTTAGTCTCAGCCGGGTTATAAATCAAGTCATAAACGAAAAGTTCGCCGCTGAGCCATTCTTTTTTGATGAGCAACAGATCAGACTCTCTCATGCCTACCGGGGTAGCATTGATCAATAGATCAGCCTGATAGATCTCAAGTGCTTCCACAGAGGCAGCCGCTTCCACAGGCACGTCCGGAAAAAAATTCTGGACGATATCGCAAAGGGCCTGCGCCTTTGCCGCATCCAGGTCAAATATCAAAAGTTTCGCAGGATGTTTGACTGCGATAGACGTGGCGACAGCTTTTGCTCCACCGCCGGCACCTATCAAAGATACCCTTTTTCCCGCAGCGTCAAAACCACGTTCTTTTAAGTCAAGGCTGAAACCCATGCCGTCCGAATTACAGCCGCTCATGGTCCCGTCAGTCTCAACACGCACGGTATTGACAGCCTGGTTCATCCGCACGCTTGGCGAGACGCTGGCGTTCAGATAAGGCACAGCGGCCTCTTTGTGCGGAATGGTAACGTTGAACCCTCTGACCTTCCGGTCAACTATTGTTTTTTTGAAAAACTCATCCAGTTTCTCAGGTGAGACTTCAAAAAGCTTGTATTCGGCGTCCATATTCAAAAACGCGAAAGCCGCATTATGCATATAAGGAGAAAAACTGTGTTTAACAGGGGAACCTATTAAACCATACAGTTCTCTGCTGCTTGTATTCATCGTTTTTAGAGGTTCTTAAAGTCTGAGTTTTTCCGCTAACGCGGGATTTCCGGTATTTAAGGCAAGTTTATTGACCGCGTTCAAGAAGGCCTTGGCAGAGGCTTCAATTATATCCGTGCTGGAACCCCGGCCCGTCGCTACTTTTTTACCGGTTCCTACCTTGACGCTCACTTCGCCAAGCGCGTCTTTGCCGGAAGTCACGGCCTCTATTCTATAGTCTAAGAGTTTCGTCTTTATTTTCGTGGTCTTTTCAATGGCTTTATAACAGGCGTCAACAGGGCCGTCGCCTTTTGAAGAGCTGCTGAAGGCCTTCCCCTTAGACTTTAAGCGCACAATGGCGTTAGGCGTCACATTAGTGCCGCTCGCGTAAGAAACGCTCTCAAGCTGCCAGACCTCAACCGGTTTATTTATTTCATATTCAACAAGCGAAACCAGGTCTTCTTCATATATCGTCTTCTTCTTATCCGCGAGCTCTTTAAACTTTTCAAAGGCAGTCACCAGCTCTTTTTCGGAAAGTGTGATACCCATCTCTGCCAAACGTTTCTCTAACGCGTGCCGGCCGGAATGCTTACCTAAGACCAACCCTGTGCCTGTAAAA